>JBBQYK010000065.1:0-16388 GCA_038208765.1 Verrucomicrobiota bacterium | reverse complement strand
ATCAAGCGCATCACCGGCAGCACCACCAACCGCATCTACGCCTTCGACACGCCGCGCATCGACACCGGCCGGCTCTATGCCATGCGGATGCGCAAGGATGTGCGACGCGAATACTGGTTCACCTTCCGCCAGGCTTTCCCGGACAATCCGTGGTTCTCGAACGGTCTCGAGGTCGACTGGAATATCGGGCCGGAGAATCCCGGCTACAGCGTGCAACTTGGCAACAACGTGCTGATCGACACCACGCCTGACACCACCTACGGCAAGGAGGACGCCGCGCTCATCGTCGGGCGCACGCTCCACGATCCGCAGGCCAGCCTGCACGTCACGCCCATCGCCGTCGGCGGCGGGCCGGACGCCTCAGACAAATGGATCGATGTGGTCGTGCAGATCGGCCCGTTCCCCGGCAACCAGATTCCCACGCTCGCCCTCGCGGCCAGTTCGCTCATCGTCGCCACCGGTGCGGTGATCAACTTCACCGCCACGGCGCAGGACGCGGACGGCGACGCGCTGGCCTACCATTGGGATTTTGGCGATTGGACCTTCGGACCCAATGCGCCGCTGGCCAGCAAGCAATTCAACGCGCCCGGCCAGTTCGTGGTGCGTTGCGAGATTTCCGACATGAAGGGCGGCGTGGCCAGCCGGCACCTGGTCATCACGGTGGGCAATCCCGGCACCTACACCATCAGCGGGCGCGTGCTCGACACGGAAGGCAATCCCGTGCAAGGCGTACGCGTGCACAACAGCGGCGTGAAGCCGGTGGAGGCGCCGCCCGTGCCCGAGGGCACCTCGACGAACGCCTTCATCACCGACGTGGGCACCTATCGCTACGGCTACACGGACACCGACGGCTATTACGTGATCGGGAACAATCCGCCGGGTAATTACGTGGTGCGCGCGTTCATCTTCGGCTCCAGCACCGTGCCGTTGAACTTCACCGACCCGGTCAATGTCAGCAACGGCAACGCCAGCGGCATCGACTTCACCGCCACGAAGATCGCGCGCGTGCGGGTCGCGCGGACGCTCGATGCCTTTGAACTCGGCGGGGAGGGCAATGACGGCGCGTTCACCATTTCGCGCGAGGGCGGCGATTTCACGCAGGATCTGCCCGTGCGTTTCGGCTTGAGCGGCTCGGCGAGATACCTGGTGAATTACACCGTCACCGGCGCGGACACTTCCCAGACTAACTGCACGTTCACGACCAACGAGAGTGTCATCACGACCAACTGTGTCACCACCAATGTCGCTCTTGGTCAGGTCATCATCCCGGCCTTCCAGTCCTCGGTGGATGTCCAGGTCGTGCCCATCGACAACGCCGTGGGGGATGGCGACAAGACCGTGGTGATGACGCTGGCGCTCCAGACGAATTTTTTCCGCATCCGCACCGAGGTCACGAATTTCTTCATCACCAACGGCACGGCCATCACCACCAATTCCGTGATCACCAACCGCGTCGATCAATTCCGCGTGCCGGGCTGGGAACTGCGGCTCTCGGGCGTGGACTCGACGCCGACGTGGTTCCAGACCGATCCGACCTACGTGCTGGATCAAACCGAAGCCACGGTGCTGGTCGAGGATGATGACGCGCCGGCCACGCCCTCGGTGTTCGCCGGCTCGCTGGACACGGACGCGCTGGAATCGCGCGGCGATCTGGCCACGGTCATCTTCTTCCGGCAGGGCGCGCCGCTCGATGCGGACTTGACGGTTTATTACACCACGGTCGGCGAGGCGGAGAACGGCGTGGACTTTGATGAGCTGCCCGGAGTCATCACCATTCCGGCGGGCCAGGCCTTCATACTGCTGCCGATCCGCGCGATCAATGATCTGTTCGTCGAGGGCAACGAGGAGTTGTTCATCCAGGTGCTGCCGGCGCCGGATGACTCCTACACGACCGACTTCGGCTTTGACGCGTTCGTCATCATCGTGGATGACGACCTGCCGTTGGTGAACGTCTTTGCCGCCGCCAACACCGTCCCGCGCAACGGCGGTTCCGCGCGCGTCACCGTCTCCCGCGCCGGCAGCACGGACGAGGCGCTCACGGTCAACTACCTCGTGACCGGCACGGCGGTGAGCGGCGTGGATTTCAACACGCTGGCCGGCTCGGTCGTGATTCCGGCGGGCCAGTTGAGCGCGGACATTCTCATCTCGCCTATTGCCGCCAGCCCAAATCCGCTGCCGCGCACCGTGACCATCCAGTTGTCCGATGCCACGACCTACAACATTTACCAGCAGAACTCCGCGACCATCACCATCTTCGACAACACGCTCCCGACCGTCACGCTCGCGCGTTCGGCGGCCAGCTTCGGGGAGAATGGCGGCACGGCTTCCTTCATCGTCACGCGCACCGGCTCGACCACCGGCAGCCTGAACGTCTTCTTCGACGTGGGCGGCTCGGCGTGGGAGGGCAGCGACTACGCGAACATCGGCACGAACATCGTCATCCCCGCCGGCGCGCTCACCGCCAGCATCAATGTCACCGGGATCAACGATCCCGCGCGCGAGACGCCGGATGTCACCGGGCAGGACACGGTCATCGTGCGGCTGCGCGCACACTCGGCCTACAACCTCGGCGGCACCGTGAACCAGACCATGACCATCATTGACGACGAGGGCGACACGGCGCTGCCGTCCGTCGGATTCATGCTCGCCAGTTCCACCGTGCGGGAGGACGTGGGGCAGGCCATGCTCTATCTGAAGGTGACGGCCAATCCGGCGACGAACCGGCCGATCCGGATCGAGTACCGCGTGACCAGCGCCACGGCGGTGACGAACGTGAATTACGTGAACTTGTTTCCCGCCGGAACGAATTTTGCGTCCTTCTCGACCACTGGCTTCGTGGACATCACGCACTATTTCCCGCCGCGTCCGCCGCCGATGTTTTTTAATTTCGAGAACGGCATCTACGCGATCCCGGTGCAGATCATTGATGACGGCGTGGCGGCGGGCGACAAGACGCTGACCATCACGCTGTTCGACCCGTCGCGCTTCCAGACCAACACGTCGCTGGCGACGAACACGTCCGTGATGCCGCCGCAGGTTTACACGAATTTCCTGATCACGCGCATCCCGACGAACGCCTTCCTCGGGCCGGCCCGTTCACACACGCTGACCATCCAAGACTTGCGGACCAGCACGGTCTCGGTCACGGCGCTCGAGGCGCGCGCCTACGAGGCGGGGCCGGTGCCCGCGCGGTTTGTCGTCTCACGCACCGGTTCGACGAACACCGCGCTCACCGTCGCCTTTGCGGTCGAGGGCACGGCCGCGGCTGGCAGCGACTACGTGCCGCTGGGCACGAACGGCACGGTGACGATTCCGGCGGGCACCAATGCGGTGGTCGTGACGCTGCTGCCGATCGACGACCCGACTGAGGAAGTGGCCGAGTCCGTCGTCTTCACCCTGCTGAACCGGGTGGGCTACCATCTGAGCTCCGCCAGCGCCTCGGTGATCATTGTATCCGATGACGGAACAATTCAGTTCAGCTCGGAGAGCTATCGCGTCAGTGAATCCGAGAGCAACGCCCTCCTCACCGTCGTTCGCACCGGCGGCACGAACCTCACGACCACAGTGGAATATCTCTTCACCGGCGGCAGCGCGCTCAACGGCACGGACTACTTCGGCACGAACGGACTGCTCACCTTCCTGCCCGGCGAGACGCTCCAGTTCATCACCGTGCCGCTCATCAATGATCTCCTCGTCGAGCCGGATGAAACCGTGACGCTGGTGCTGTCCAATGCCACGGGCGGCGTGCCGCTCGGCGGCCAGAACGCCGCGACGCTGTTCATTGTGAATGACGACACCGCTTTCGAGTTTGCGGCGGCCAGTTTCCGGGGCAACGAAAATGGCGTCTTCGGTGCGGTGGACATCCGTCGCAGCGGCGTACTGACCAACACCCACACCATCACCTTTACCGCCACGAACGGCACGGCGGGCGCGGCGGATTTCTTCGCCTTCACGGCTCCCGTCACGTTCCTGCCTGGGGAGACCAACCAGACGATCAACGTGTTCATCCAGGACGACGAACTGTTCGAGGGCGACGAAACCGTCACCCTCGCGCTGAGTAATCCGGCGGCGGGCACCACCATCGGCGCGTTGAGCAACGCCGTGCTGGTCATCGTCGATGACGAAGCCCAGCTCGAGTTCGAGGTCGCGGGCTACTCGATCATCGAATACTCGAACTTCGTCACACTCGTCATTCGGCGCGTTGGCGGCACGGTGAATCCGGTTTCGGTGAATTACACGACCAGCGACGGCACGGCGACGAACGGACTGGATTACCTGTCGGTCAGCGGCACGGTCACGTTCACCGGCGATCATTTCGAGACTGACACCAACGGCTCCGGCGCGGTCTTCTTCGTCCCCGGCGAAGCGTCGCGCGTCGTGACCGTGCCGATCCTCGACGATGTGCTCGGCGAGGGCAGCGAAACTTTCTTCGTCACCTTGAGCGGCGTGCAGACGCTGACCAACACCGCGCTGCCCGGCGCCACGCTGCTCGGCACCAACGTCTTCGCCACGGTCACGATTCTCGACAACGAGCTGCCGGGGAACGTCGATTTCGAATTCGATCCCGGCGCGGGCGCGAACGCCACGGTGCGCGCGGTGGCCCAGTCGCCGCGCGGCGGGCTGGTCGAGTTCCTCGACCGCGTGGTCATCGGCGGTGACTTCACCACGGTGGACAATTTCGTGTTCAACCGCGTCGCGCGCCTGCTGCCCGACGGCTCGCTCGATTCCTCGTTCAACCCCGGCGCGGGTGCGAACAGCAACGTCTTTGCGGTCGCGGTGCAGCCGGACGGCCGCGTGCTGGCGGGCGGCGAGTTCACGACCATGAACATCACGAACCGTGCGCGCCTCGCGCGCCTGAACGGCGACGGCAAGCTCGACCTCAGCTTCGATGTCGGCCCCGGCGGCGTGAACGCGGCCGTGCGCGCCATCCTCCTGCAGCCCGACGGGCGCGTGGTCATCGGCGGAGATTTTTCGCAGGTGGGCGGGACACCGCGCAGCTTCGTGGCGCGTCTCCACACGAACGGCGCGCTCGATACAAATTTCGTCGCCAACGTGAACGGCACCATCCACGCGCTCGCTTTGCAGGCGGATGGGAAAATCCTGATCGGCGGCGCGTTCACGCTGGTCAATGGCGCGGCCCGCTCGTCTCTGGCCCGCCTGAACGCGAACGGCACGCTCGACACGACTCTGGTGATCGGCAGCGGCTTCAACGGGCCGGTTCACACCGTGGCCGTGCTGAACGACGGACGGCTCATGGCGGGCGGCTCGTTCTCGAATTACAACACCACGAACATCAACCATCTCGTGCGGCTGACTTCCGTGGGCGTGCTGGACAGTTCGTTCAAGTCCGGCACCGGGCCGGACGGCGCGGTCTTCTCCATCGCTCCCGCCGCCAGCGGGCGGGTCGTGATCGGCGGCGCGTTCCTGACTTACAACGACGTGCCGCGCGCCGGTTTCGCGCGGCTCAGCCCGAACGGCGGCGTGGATCGCAACTTCGACACCGGCACCGGGGCGAACGCGCCGGTGCGCGCCGTGGTCGCGCAGGAAAACACGGCGCTGATCATCGGCGGCGATTTCACGGTCGTGAACGGCCTGCCGCGCAACCGTATCGCGCGCATTCATGGCGACGAGTTTCTCGACGTGGTCGGCGTGGAATTCATCGTGGGTGAATTTTCCGTGTCCGAGGCGGGCGGGGCGATTGCCACCATCACCGTGCAGCGCACGGGCGGCACGAACCGCGCGTTCACCGTCGAGTATTACACGGCGAACGGCACGGCGACCGCGCCGGATGATTACCTGTCCGTGGCCGGCGTGTTCTCGTTTGCGGCGGGCGAAGAGCTCAAAACTTTTAGCGTGACGGTCTTCGATGATCTGCTGGTGGAAGGCAACGAGACGGTGCGGCTGATCCTGACCAACGCCTCGGCGCTGGTGCAACTGGGCGACCTGTCGCGGGCCACGCTGGTCATTCTCGACAGCGCGCGTTCGGTTTATTTTGGCGCGGCGGAATACACGGTGGGCGAGGCGGACACGAACGCGTCCATCACGCTCATTCGCGCCGGGTCGCTGGACGGCGACGTGACCATCACCCTGAGCACAAGCAATCTCACGGCGGCGGCGGGCTACGACTACGTGGGCTTCACGAACCTGATCACCTTCACCAATGGCGAATCGCTCAAGACGGTTTCGCTGCCGTTCATCAGTGATGACGGCGAGCCGGAATTCATAGAGACGCTGGTGTTGCGCCTGGGAGCACCGGGCACGGTGGGCGCGTCGGTACCGTCGTCCGTCGTGTTGAGCATCGTGGACAATGATCCGGGGCCGGGCTTGGCGGACGGGCGTTTTGATCCGGGCGCGGGCGCGAGCCGTTTCGTGCGGGCGCTGGCCTTGCAGACGGACGGGCGGCTGCTCGTGGGCGGTGCGTTCACGAATTTTGCGAACGCCACGAACCTGAACTTCCTCGCGCGGTTGGACACGAACGGGCTGGTGGATCCGTCTTTTACGCCGGGCACAGGGCCGAACGCGCTCGTCGCCGGCATTGGCATCTCGGCCAGCGGGCACATCGCGATTGGCGGCGCGTTCACGAATTACAACGGCCAGCCCTTCAACCGCGTGGCCCGCCTGACCACGAACGGTCTGCCCGATCCGTTCTTCACCCAGCCCATGACCTTCGACTCCGGCATCAACGCCCTCGTCTCACAGGCGGATGGAAAGATTCTGGTCGGCGGCGCGTTTAAGGTGCCGGCCTCGGGCATAGCCCGCGTGCGCGTGAATGGCACGCTCGATTTGCAGTTCGATCCCTCGACCGGCGCAGACGGCCCGGTCAATGCCCTGGCCTTGCAGCCGGACGGTAAGGTGCTGGTCGGCGGCGCGTTCTCGAATGTCGCGGGCTTCCCCCGTCCGCGGCTGGCCCGGCTCGGCACGAACGGCCTGCTCGACGCCACACTCGCGGCGGTGACGATTACGAACGGAAACGTCTTCGCCCTCGCGTCCGCGCCGGGCGGGAAGATTCTTCTGGGCGGCAGTTTCCGGTTCGTGAACGGCGTGGCTCGCAGCGGCATCGCGCGGCTCCATCCCGATGGCTCGCTTGATCTCACGTTCGACCCGGGGCTGGGTACGACCGGCACCGTGTACACCGTGAGCGTGCTGACCAACGGCTCAGTCTTCATCGGCGGCGATTTCACGTCCGTCGGCGGCGTGCCGCGCGGGCGCTACGCGCTCTTGCGCGAGAACGGCTCGGTGCATCCGCAGTTTGATGCTTCCGTGGGCGCGGACAACACCGTCTTCGCCTCCGTGGTCACGCCCGACCAGCGGGTCATCATCGGCGGCGACTTCACGACCGTGGGCGGCGTGGTGCGGCGCGGCGTGGCGCGGCTGAACATGGTGAACGATGAGACGCTGCGCTTCACGCGGATTGCGGTCGAGGGCGGCCAGGTGGCGCTGAAGCTGAACTCGATTCCGGGCGCCGCGTATCTCCTTGAAGGCACGACCAACTTTTTCCAATGGTTCCCGGTCCGCACCAACGCGGTCACGGGCGCGGAGTGGGATTTTTATGACGTGCTGGTGCCGGCGGACAGCCTGCGCTTTTACCGGGCGCGACGTTTTGGACCCTGAGCAACCGGACCGGACCGGTGCGAGCGGAGAATTGGCAATTGAATATGAGCAGCAATGTTGAACACGGCGGCATGATGAATCGTGTCCGCAGCAGGTGGCAGGGGTCACTGATGGTTCTTGGTCTGGTCGCGGCGCTGGGCGGCGCGGTCACGCCGCGCGCCACGGCCCAGCCCGTTAATGACAATTTTACCAACGCCACCTTCCTGTTCAGTCCGGTGGGCAGCGTCTTTGGCTCCACCGTCAACGCCAGCCAGGAGCTGAACGAACCGATTCACTGGAATTTTTTCCCCCGGCCTGGCGCTTCCCAGCACTCGGCCTGGTATCGGTGGGTCGCTCCGGCCACGGGTTTCATCAGTTTCGACACCGGCGGCAGCAGTTTCGACACCGTGCTTTCGGCTTATTCGGGGGCGAGCCTTGCTTCGCTGATCCGGATCGCGAGCGATGATGATGGGCTGGGTTTCAGCCTGCAGAGCTTGATGACGTTTTTCGCGTCCGCAGGCTCGGAGTATTACATCGCGGTGGACGGCTATGATTACGGCGAGGCCGGCGGCACGCGGATCGGCAATTTCTTTTTGAACTGGTCGGGAGCGGGCGGCACGAATGCGCTCGCGCCGACCGAGGTGCAGTTCTCCTCGGCCAACTTTCAGGCCTATGAGAACACGCCCGGCTTCATCACCATCACGGTGGTTTCGGGCGGCGGGTTCACGACCGGCGGCACGGTGGACTACTCCACGGCGGACGGATCGGCGGTGGCGGGACTGGATTACCTGAGCGTATCGAACACGCTGACCTTTGCGGCGGGGGAGAATTTCCAGACCTTCACCATTCCGCTGCTGGACAACACGCTGCAACACAGCAACAAGACGATCCTGCTCACGCTTTCGAACCCCACGGGCGAGGTGCTGCTGGGCAGCCTGAGCAACTCGGTGGCGACGATTCTCGACGATGAGACGCCGCCCTTCGTGAGTCCGGCGGGCGAGTTCAACATTGTGTGGCCGGACCTGCCGCTCCAAGGCTCCCCGCTTCCGCTCAGCATCGGCCTGCCCTTTGGTTTTGGCTTTTTCTTCAGCAGTTTCCCGCATTATGTGATCACGGAGAACGAGACATTCCCGTTTGTTCACTCCCAGACCGTGAACACGTTCCCGGGGCGCAGCGCGCGCGGCGCGGTCATCACGGTGCAGCGTTCCACCCCGGCGGTCGGGCGCGTGCTGGTGGATTACTTCACGACCAACCTGTTCGTGACCAACTTCGCCTTCACCAACCTGAACATCACCAACAACCCTATCGCGCAGCCCGGGTTCAATTACACCCCGGTCAGCGGGACGCTGGTCTTCGATGACTACCAGATGAGCGCGAATTTCGTGGTGCCGGTTTCCTCGGCGCTGACGAACGTCTATTTCAACGTCATGCTCGCGAACCCGCGCCCCGCGCCGGAAGAGGATGGTTCGATCATCGTTCCCACCATCGGACCGACGAATTTCGCCACGGTGCAGATCATGGATGTGAACTTGCTGGGACGAATGAACTTCGCGCGCACGACGTGGCGCACGGATGAGTACAACTCCACGCCCCAAGGCACGACGAACGTGATCCTCCCCACCGAGAAGTTCATGAACGTGGACGTGATCTTCCCGCCGGGGGGTCCAAACGTCAGCGGCACCATCTCGGTCACGTCGCGGCGTTATGTGCATCCGCTGCTGCCCGGCTCCGATTACATTGACCCGACTGGCCTGACCTTCGACAACACGCTCTACACGGACGGCCAGCCGCTGGTGCTGAACCAGGAAGATGTGCGGACGCTGACCTACACCGTGAACTTCGCTGGCGGCCAGACGCGCGACACCATTTCCATTCCGATTGCGAATGACGGCGTGGTGGAGTTCAACGAGGACATCTACATGGAGATCATCTCGACCTCGCCGTCGGGCCTCCAGGGTCTAAACCGTTTCGCCACGCTGACGGTCTGCTACAACAACCAGCCGTCGGGTGCGGCGGATCGCGAGTGGAATCCCGAGGGCGTGGTCTATACCAACCCGCGTTTCTACAATTCACCGGGGGCGAACAATTCGGTCAACGCGGTGGTGGTGCAGTCGGATCAGAAGACGCTCCTGGCCGGCGATTTCGACAGCGTGAACAGCTTCACCCGCAACCATGTCGCGCGTTTCAATTTCGATGGCTCCATCGACGCGAGCTTCAACCCGGGCGGCGGCGCAGACGGCCCGGTGTCCTCGATGGTTCTCTACCCGGCGGGCAGCACGAACGCGGGCAAGATCGTGATCGGCGGCCTGTTCAGTTCTTACAACGGCACGACGCGCAATGGCCTCGCGCGCCTGAACGCCAATGGTTCGCTCGACAATTCCTTTGCGCCGGGCACCGGCGCGGACGGCTTTGTGCGGGCGGTGGCCTTGCAGAGCGACGGCAAGGTGATCGTAGCGGGCGACTTCGAGTTTTTCGGCAATCTGAACGTGAACGGCATCATGCGCGTGAACGCGGACGGGTCGCTCGACCAGACTTTCAACCCCGGCTTGGGCGCGAACGCCTCGGTCTGGGCGGTGGCCCTCGACGAGAGCAATGCGAGCAACCGGGTGGTCTATGTGAGCGGCGACTTCACGGAGTTTGGCGGCGTGACCCGCAACCGCATCGCGCGGCTCACGGAGACGGGCGCGCTGGATGCGGCCTTCGAGCCGGGGTTGGGCGCGGACGGTTCGATTTACGCGCTGGCCGTGCAGACGAACGGGCAGGTGGTGATCGGCGGCGCGTTTGGCATGTATCACACCTTCTCGCGCAACGCCGTGGCCCGCCTGAACCCCGACGGCTCGCTCGACACCGCGTATAACGTGGGCATCGGTTTCAATGACTCCGTCTATGCGCTCAAGCTGCAGCGGGACGGGAAAGCCTTGGTTGGCGGCGTCTTCACCAGCTTCAACACCACGCGGCGCATGGGTCTGGCCCGCCTCTTCACGAGCGGTTCGCTGGACACCAGCTTCATGGACACGGCCTACAATCAGTTCGCCGGCCTGCCCAAGACCTACAGCTTCGACAATCCGTCCTTCATTAACACCATCGACGTGCAGACGAACGGCGACCTGATGATCGGCGGCTCGTTCACGAACATGGGCGGCAATCTCTCGGTGAATCATCCGTTCGAGACCTCTACCTCCGGCAGCATCAGCGGCCGGACCAACGCGCACAACAGCGGCGCGCATCCTTCCGCGCCGTTCACGCGCCAGGACAAGACCACGCGCTTCAACATCGCGCGCGTCATCGGCGGTTACACGCTCGGGCCGGGCAATCTCGAATACGATCCGCTTTCGCAGCCCTTCAGCATTGATGAAAACTCGGGCGACCTCGCCATCACGCTTCGTCGGGTGGACGGACGGCTGGGCACGGCGCAGGTGCTGCCCTCCACCACGAACAACACGGCGGTCTTCCCGCTCGATTTCTCCTCTTCGACCAGCACGCAGACCTGGGCGGAAAATACGGCGACGATCAACGCGGTGTTTGTCACGTCGCCGGTGAGCGTGGGCTTCGTGGGCAACACCTATTTCACCGTCCCAATTTTCAACGACACCTTGCAGGAGGGGCCGGAGACCTTCGGGCTGATCGTCTCGAACGCCTTCGGCAGCATCACGCTGGGTGGCGAATATATTCCGCTCGGCGCCGCGCTCGGCAACTCGGATCAGGCCAGCGCCGCCATCGCGGACAATGACTTTAACAAGGGCGTGTTCAACTTTGCCTTCGCCGGCTACCTCGTGAACGAGGCCGGCGTATCCGCGGTCATTTCGGTCATCCGCACGAACGGCAGTTCCGGCACGGTGAGCGTGAGTTACCGGACGCGCAACGGCACCGCGCTGAGCGGGGCGGATTACACGGCGGTGAGCGGCACGCTGAACTTTGCGACCGGGCAGACGAACGCCTCCTTCACCGTTCCGATTTTCAACGGGCCGGAGGTCGAGTTTGATGAAACCGTGATCCTCGTGCTGACCAACGCGACCGCCGGAGCTACGCTCCCCGGCGGACTGCCCAACTCTACGGTCACGACCACGCTGACCATCATCGACGATGACTTCCTCGCCGGCCGGCTTCAGTTCAGCACCGACGCCTACACGAACAACGAGAACGACGTGAGCGCGGTCATCACGGTCAACCGTCTCGGGGGCAACCTTGGCGCGCTCACCGTGCAGTTCCAGACGCTGGCCGGCGGCACGGCCACGGCAGGCATCGATTACGTCCCGACGAACGGCACGCTCATCTGGGCGGATGGCCAGAGCGGGCCAAGAACCTTCACCGTGCCGCTGTTGTCGGACGGCGTGGTGGAAGGAATTGAGTCGGTGCTTCTGCGCCTGTCCACGCCCTCGCAGGCGAACGCGCTCGGCGCGCGCACCAACGCGACGCTGTGGATTCAAGATGGCGACGCGTTCGGAACCTTCTCCTTCAGCCAGTCTTCGTACGAGGCGGATGAAAACGGCTCGGCCCCGACCATCACCGTGCTGCGCAGCGGCGGCAGCGCCGGGCCGGTTTCGGTCGCGTTTTCCACCGCGTCGATCATTGCGCTGCCGGGCGTGGATTATGTGGAGACGAGCGGCGTGCTGACCTTCGGCCCGGGCGAGTTCAGCCGCACCTTCACGGTGACGTTGATTGACAACGCCGCGCCGGACGGCGACCGCACGTTGCAGCTCACGCTCTCCAGCCCGGTCAACGGCGCGCTCGGCGCGTTCACGAACGTGCTGCTGAACATCGTGGACAACGAGTCCATCAACACGCCGGCCGGTTCGCTGGATACGACCTTCAGCACGCTGGCCTCGGCGAATGCCGCCGTGTATGGACTGGTCCGGCAGGCGGACGGGCGGCTGATCATGGCCGGTGATTTCACGCAGGTGAGCAGCGTGCCGCGGAACCGCCTGGCCCGCCTCAAGTCCAGCGGCCAGCTCGACACGACCTTCGATCTCGGACCCGGCGCGAATGATTCCATCCGTGCGCTGGCCCTGACCAGCGAAGGCAAGCTGCTGGTGGGCGGCTTGTTCACCACCATTAACGGCACGAACCGTTCACGCGTCGCGCGGCTCTCCACGGACGGCACCGTGGACATTTCGTTCAATCCCGGCGCGGGCGCGGACAACCCGGTCTATGCCCTGATCGTTCAGCCTAATGACAAAGTTCTGGTCGGCGGCGCGTTCAGCACGTTCAACAATATTTCGCGGCCCGGTCTCGCGCGGCTGAACACAAACGGCGTGGTCGATCCGGGCTTCTCGGTGGGCGCGGGTTTCAACGGCATCGTCTATGCCCTCGCTTTGCAGAATGACGGCAAGGTCGTGGTGGGCGGCGAGTTCATCTCGTTCAATGGCGTGGCCCGAACCAACCTCGTGCGCCTGAATGGCAACGGCTCGCTCGATCTCACCTTCAACCCCGCGCTGGCCGTGAACGCCGCCGTGCGGGCCATCACGGTCCAGCCGGATGGCCGCATCGTCTTTGGCGGCTCCTTCACGAACGTGGGCGGATTGACGCGGAATTACCTCGCCCGCGTGGACGCGAACGGCGTGGTGGACGCGGGCTTCCTCGGGGGTGGCGCGAACTCCGGCGGGGACAACTCGGTGTATGTCATCGCGCAACAGGTGGACGGACGGCTGCTCGTGGGCGGCGACTTCACAACCTTCAACGGTGTGACCCGCAACGGCCTGACCCGGCTCTATGACGCGAACGGCGCGACCGACCCGACGATCAATTTCGGCACCGGCGCGAACGGATTCGTGGCCGCGCTGGTCATCCAGCCCGACCGCCGCATCGTGCTCGGCGGCGGATTCACCGAATACAACGGCCAGCCGCGCCAGAACATCGCGCGCATTTATGGTGGTTCGATTGAAGGCTCCGGCAGCCTGGAATACAGCGCCGCGCATTTCGTGGTCAGCGAGACCAGCACGAATGTCGTCATCACCGTGCGCCGTCGCGGCGGCACGACGGGCGAGGCGCGCGTCGATGCCTTCACTCAGAACAACACCGCCATCGCGGGCGTCGATTATCAGACCAGCGCCGCCACGCTCGTCTTCCCCGAGGGCGAGACGCGCCAGTTCCTGAACATTCCCATCCTTCCGAATACCAGTCTGGACGGCAACCGCATCATCAACCTGTTCCTGAGCGGCTTCGTGAACGCGGTGCCCGGGCCGCAGCCGTTTGCCGAAGTGCTCATTATCGATGACGAGGCGTCGCTCGGCTTCAGTTCGGCGAATTTTGCGGCCAGCGAAAATTCCGTCGGCGGCAACGCCATCATCACGCTCACGCGCACCGGGGCCACGAACACCGCCGCCTCCGTCACCGTGCTCACGCTGACCAACGGCACGGCCACTCCGTTCTTTGATTTCATTCCCACGAACGCAGTCGTCACTTTCGCGCCCGGTGAGACGAGCCGGCAGTTCCAGATCCGGGTCTTGAACGACGCGCTCATCGAGGGCAACGAAAGTGTGCTCCTCCTGCTGACCAACCCGGTGGGCACCAGCGCGCTCGGGATCACCAATGCCGTGCTCAATCTCATCGACGACGAAACCGCGAACGGCCAGTTCGTTTTCGCCACGAACAACTTCGTCATCGACGAATCCGCCGGCGTGGCCACCGTCACGGTGCTGCGCACGAATGGCTCGGTGGGCATCGTCTCGGTGCGGCTCATCACCAGCAACTTCACCGCACTGGCCTTCCTTGATTACATGCCGACCAATCGCGTGCTGACCTTCGCGGACGGCGAGACCAGCAAGAGCATTTTGATCGCCCTCGTCGATGACGCGGATCAGGAAGTCGCCGAGGCGCTGCGTCTGCACCTTTCCCAGCCCACGGGCGGCGCCACCATCACGGGGCAGAATCCCGCCACGCTCACCATCACCGATGGCGACACCGGGGTCATCGTCAACGCGGGCTACCTGCTCGTCTCGGAAAGCGGTCCCACGAACAACCTTGTGGACCCCGGCGAGACGGTGACCGTGCAGCTCGCGCTGCGCAACGCCAGCGGCAGCAGTCTGAACAACGTCAGCGCGGGTCTCTCGTACGCCAACGGGGTCAGCCATACGGTGCCGCAGATCCAAAATTACGGCGTGCTGCTGGCCGGCGGCAATTCCGTCTCGCGGCCCTTCACCTTCACCGCCTCGGGTCTGCCCGGCGCGACCGTCACCGCCACGCTGCTCGTCACGAACAACGGCCTGTTCGTCGCCGCCGTTTCGTTTGATTTCGTGCTCGGCAACGTGAACCTCGGCTTCACCAACACCAACTCGATCACCATCCCCGCTTCCGGCCCGGCCTCGCCGTATCCGTCCACCATCACCATCGCCGGCGTGCCCGGCCCGGTGGACAAGCTCACGGTGCAGCTCATCGGCCTGACCCACCCATACCCGGGGGACCTCGACATCCTGCTCGTCGGCCCGAACGGCCTGGCCGTCATGCTCATGTCCGACGCGGGCACCAATGCGGGCTTGAACAGCCGCACCTTCACGTTCGATGACGCGGCCCCGTTCGCCATCCCGCAGTTCTCCGCCATCACCAACGGCACCTATCGCGCCGCGAATTATTTCCCGACCTCGGACTCCATTCCGCCGTTTCCGGCGGGCACGTTCTGGACCAACACTTCGCTGGCCACCTTCATCGGCCTCGATCCGAACGGGGTCTGGTCGCTCTACATTTCGGATGACACCGCGCCCGACGCCGGCACGCTCGCGGGCTGGAGCCTGAGCATCTCGACCTCCAGCCCGCTTGTCTCCAGCGCAGACGTGGGCGTGAGCGTGACCGATGCGCCCGACCCCGTGAACGTGAGCAGTCCGGTGAGCTACACCGTGGGCGTGACGAATTTCGGCCCCGCCACCGCGAACGCCGTCACCGTCACCAACGTGTTTCCGGCCGGCGCGACCTTCGTCTCCGTGTCCGGTGACGGCAGCTCCGCCCCACCCAGCGGCGGCGTGCTGGTCCGCACCTTCAACAACCTTTCCGTCGGAGCCGGCCGCACGTTCACCGTGAACATGACGGCTCCGGCGACGGGGGGCGTGCTGATTTACAACGCCACAGTCCGCACCACCACCTCTGACCTGAACGCCGGCAACAACCAGCGGTCCGCCAGCACCACGGTCGTGGATCCCTCCCCGCTGCCGCTGCTCAAGGGCGTGCGACAGGGCGGACAATTCGTGGTCACCTGGCCAGGCACCGCGTCCAACATCGTGCTGGTCAGCGCGCCGACGGTGTCCTCCGCCACTTGGAGCACCGTCCCCGGCTCCCCGGTGATCAGTAATGGCGTGAGCACCGTCACCCTGCCGCTGGGCAGTGCCTCGCAGTTCTACCGCCTCAAGCGCGTGCCTTGACGCGCCCCCGGCCCGGCGGACGTGATGAAACTCCTTGGCCTGACCGGCGGCATTGGCACGGGCAAATCCACCGCCGCTGGCCTGCTCGCGGCGCGCGGCGTGCCCGTGATCGACACCGACGAAATTGCGCGCGAGATTGTCGCGCCCGGCCAGCCCGCGCTCGCCGCCATCATTGCGACTTTTGGAAAAGAACTGCTCGATGGCGAGGGCCAACTCCGCCGCGCGGCGCTCGCCGATTTGGTTTTCTCCTCACCGCAGAAAAGACGAGAGCTGGAATCCATCCTCCACCCGATCATTCACGACCGCTGGCTCGCACAGGCGCAGGCGTGGCGCAGCGAGGGCAGGGGACTGGGCGTGGTCGTCATCCCGCTGCTCTTTGAGACGGAGGCGCAGTCGCACTTCGACGCCATTCTCTGCACCGCGTGCTCGGCCGAAACTCAACTCGGGAGA
>JBBQYK010000064.1:0-16486 GCA_038208765.1 Verrucomicrobiota bacterium | reverse complement strand
GCGAAGTCCGCGACCACGACCCACGCCGCGCCCTCTCCGGCCTGCTCGCCCTGCAAGTCCACACCGGCCCGGTGATGAAAGTGCAGTTCAAAAACATCCGCCTGCGACAATTCCCCGGCCCCTCGGAAAAGCGATAAGGCAGAAAGATTGAGACGGAAAAATGAAGACTCGAAATTCAGGAACCCTGAATGCGGGACGCGGACGAGGCATCACTTTTCGCCCCATCTTTCGAGCAACCGCCAATGGACGACGTATTTCCGCCGCCAGTTCTACGTCCCCGATCCCGCGCTCGTCGCCCCACTCAACGCCCGCCTCACCCGCGACGATGCCGCCGTCATTTACCTCAACGGCACCGAAGTCTGGCGCGACACCAACATCACGAGCGGCACGATCACTTACACCACACCCGCCCTCGTCGCCCTCAGCGGCGCGGATGAAACCAACTGGCTGACCAAAACCCTCAGCCCCGCGAGCCTTGTCGCCGGCTGGAATACCCTCGCCGCCGAAGTTCACAACCAAAGCCTGACCAGCAGCGACCTCGGCTTCGACTTGGAGCTGAGCGCCGCCGCCCTCATCGCCGCCTCGCCGTCATTGAGCGTCGCTATTTCCGCCGGCAGTCTCACGGCCTCATGGCCCGCCGCCGCGAGTTACTTCACCCTCCACTCCGCGACCAACCTCACGTCGCCCGTATCCTGGACTTTGGTCACGAACACGCCCGCCCTCATCAGCAACGACTGGCGACTGCCCCTGCTGGCGACGACCAACACCCAGCGCTTCTACCGTCTGCAAATGCCGTGAGCCGGTCGTCCGTTTCACTTACCCTTCATGGCTTGAAAGACACGGCTGCCACCCTGCCGTCACTCCGCAAATTCCCGACCGAACACCGAAATATGTGAACGATGACAAGGCCTGAAAACTGCGCACCAGGAGGCAGTGTTAGGATGCGCCGTTGCAAGTTGTATGCAGCTAAACTTGTTGCCTCGCGCGTCAACTTCGGGGCTAGATGAGCGCGACGTGCGAGAACTAGAAACCATCACCAGAGCGCCGCGCCTTTTTCAGGCGGGCGTCGCGGCGTTGCTCGTCGCACTGGTTCTCGGTCTCTCCTATTTCTCGGCCAGCGACGCGGCCCACAACCGGCTGCACACGGACGCCGACCACGCCAACCACCAGTGCGTAATCACGCTGTTCGCTGGTGGCCAGGTGCTGTCGGTCACGCCCGAGACCACCGTGGCGGTGGTTGCATTGGTGTTTTGTTTCCTCGTTGGAATTTCACTCTCATCGATCCGCCTGAACGTGCGGCACCGGCTGCCATTCGGTTGCGGCCCGCCCGCCTGATTCGGTTCTCTCCGTCGGCGACTCGCACTCCTGATTTCAGACTGCCGCGGGCGCATTCCTTTGATGTGGTTTCCGTTTAAGGCGGAAGGCCACAACGAAACTCAGGCTATCAAACTCGTTCGTATCGATCACCGCTAACTTCGCACACGCGCGAACAGCTACAGAATAAAACAAAGAGCCCGCCACGCGTGTGTTCACGCCAGGCGGAAGGCGCGGGGAAGCCAGCGCTGCTCACTGATTCCGTGATGAATTTTCAAACCAAAACAATTTTTTGCCGGGAACCCTTTCGAGGCTGGTTGTGATTTCGAGGCTTAATAGCTTTCTCCTCGATGACCCATCGCAATCAGCCCTCGCTCTTATCCTTCGCCACTCCGTTTCCCGGACTGGCGCGCTCGTCTTTAGGATGACGCTGCTCACGATTCTGCTCCTCGGGGTCGCAGGGCCGGCACAGGCGCAGCACTCCGACATCGTTCTCTCGCGCTCGAGTGGCGTGCTGCGCGTGGACTCGACGCTGCACACCGGCGACGTGCGGGAGAATGATGCGAACGGTGATGGCACGGTGTGGGCCACGGACAATCCGGGGTTCGCGGGCAGCGGGTTTGTGTTTCAAGACGAGTTTCTGTTCGACATCACGGGTCCGCTCAAGCGCTGGGACGGGACGAACTATTCCACCGCGAATGTCGGCCCGCAGTTCATGGAGTTCGTCGAGCCGGGACCATTTGGCGACCCGCTCCATTCCGTGACCATCACGCGCGGCAGTCTCCACACGCATTTCGTTTCTAGTCGGTGCGCTGCGGGCGGCGTGGTTCCGCTCTCGCGCTGGCCAGCCTCTGGCGCCAACTCCGCGCAACGCCTCGCCGCCTAACTTTTTCTGAAGCCCACAATTCAACCAACACAAATAACAACGACTCCACACTCCATGAAAATAAAACTCCTCCAGTCACTTCTCTCCGGGGCCGCCGCTGTGGCGCTCTGGCTTTCACAAACACCTGCCGCCACGGCGGCAACACTCGTTCCCTTCGCGCTGCCCACGACCATCGGCGGGCCGTTGAGCGGCGTGTCGAGCGTTTCACCGGCGGACTTCGATGGCGACGGGGATGTCGATGTCCTGGCCGGCGCGTACGGCGCGAACAAGATTGTCTGGTCCAAAAATCTGGGCGGCGGTTCGTTCGGCACCGAGCAGGTGATTGACGCGGCGGCGGACAGCGTGTGGTTCACCAAGGCGGGCGACCTCGACGGAGACGGCGACATGGACGCGCTGGGCGGCATGTATTCCGGCACACTGGCGTGGTATGAGAACAACGGCGCGGGCGTTTTCACCAAGCATGTTCTGGACACCCACAACGTCGGGCCGTGGCTGGAGATCGCCGATCTCGACGGCGACGGACGCGTGGACGTGCTCGCCGCACCCGACGGCGGCAGTGACGTGTTCTTCTATCGCGGCCTGACGAACGGCTTTGCCACCGGCTCGAATCTCGTGTCGGGTTTCGGCGGGGTGGGCGGCATCTTCGTGCGCGACATCAACGGCGATGGTCATCGTGACCTTCTGCTGGGTGATTATCGCGACGATGTTATGGCCTGGTATTTGAACCAGGGCGGTGGCGTGCTCGGCCCGAAGCAAACCATCACCGGTGGCGACGGCTCGGGCCTCGCCTCGGTGAACGATCTGGATGGCGACGGGCTGCTCGATCTCGTCTCGCTCGAATACTCCGCGGAGGAAGTGTCGTGGTACAAAAATCTCGGCGCTGGCATTTTTGGCTCGCGTCAGGTTCTGCCGTTCGACGTCTCTGGGCCGTATGCGGTCACGGTGGGTGATTACGACGGTGATAGTGATCTGGACGTGGCGGTCGCCACGTACAGCAACGCGCCGGATTTCTTCTGGACGGCCAACCAGGGTGGCGGCGTCTTTGCCGCGCCGTTGCTCATCTCGAAATCGCTGGGCCAGGTCAGCATGTTGACCTCGGCGGATTTCGACGGCGACGGCGACACGGACATCGCGGCGGGGAGTTTCTCCGGCGGGCAGGTGTTCCTGTTTGAGAACCGGCGAGGGGTGAACGCCACCGTGGTGGTCGCTCCTGCGGACGGAACGTATCTGCTCGGCCAGAGTCTGGACACGACGGTGTATTTCGGATTTCCCGTGACCGTCACGGGCACGCCGCAGATTGAGTTGCAGATCGGGACCAACGTCGTTGCGGTGGATTACCACTCCGGCTCCGGCACGCCGTCGCTCATGTTCCGGCACACCGTGGTTGAGGTGGACACCGACACGAATGGCGTGGCCTTGGTTTCCAGCACCGTGCGCCTCAATGGCGGGAGTATTTCCGATCCATTTAGCGGCGCGGCGAGTCTCGCGCTGATTCCGGCGACGTGGAGCAACGTGCTGGTGTCCGGCTCCGCTCCGTTCGTGGTTTCAATTCAACGCGCCGGGGCGACGCCAACGGACGCAGGTGAAGTTTCCTTCACTGTCACGTTCAACGAGCCGGTGACCGGTTTCGACACAGCCGATCTGAGCGTGACGGTTTCGAGCGGCATCATCGGCGCGGCGGTCAATGATGTTTCAGGCAGCGGCGCAAGTTACTCGGTGAACGTCGGCACGGGCGCGGGCAGCGGCACCGTGGGGTTGGGCATTCTCGCGGGGGCGAGCATCACGGACACAAACGGCGTGCCGTTGGGCGCGTCGTTCGAGGGCGGCGAAGTCTTCACGCTGCTGCGCGGGCCTTTGCACACCATTACCAACTTCTATCCCTCCGGCCACGGAGACATCGCCGTCGGCTACGACTCGAATGGCTGGAACGTGGTGATTGACAGCGACGACTTCGGGATGTTCGCCCCGCGGGATGTGCTGCTCTATGGCGGACCGGAGGGATTGACCAATCGCGGCGGCAGCTCGCTCCTGGATTTCCTGGGTGTTGGTGCGGGCCAGCCGCTCTACGTGTGGCCGGATAACGGCATCATTCCGAGCCTGCCCGAACTTGGCGTGGGCGGCGAAGGCATCCCCGGCAGCACAGCGGCGGCATATTTCAACACCGACCCGCGCGTGAACGCCAGCGGCCCTTGGGTAAACGTGCGCCTGGCCGGCGTGCGCGCTCCAGCGGGGGCGCATCTGTCGGTCTATACATTCTCGTCGTTCGGTATTCCCATTGTGTGGTGGGCCACTTCGGACGGCGTCACGACGGACGACACGCTCACGATTCTCGAAGGCAGTCATCAACATTTCAACTTCGCCTTCACCAAGCCCGGCATTTACGAAGCGGACATAATCGTGTCCGGCTACCGGGATGCGAACGGCAACGGCGTCTATGACGCTGGCGCGGATCCTTACATCGAAAGCGGAGTCGAGACGCTTTATTTCGCCATCGATCTGCCGTTTGGCAGGCAGTCCTATACGATTCCGGCGGGCATGGGCGGGCGGCGTCCGTTGCTCGCCTTCACCTTCGAGACGTTCGACATGTCGGGTGGAACAGAGACGCTCATCTCGGACATCCGCAATGACGGCACGCTGGTCGGGCGCTTCAAGGACGGCGGCGGCATCAGCCAGGGCTTCACGCAGGACGGCACGAATTTCTTCACGTTCAACGTCACCGGCACCACGGCGACGTTCCCCGGCGGCATGGACAGCTTCGGGCGCATCGCGGGCTTCTATCGCGATGCCTCGAATCCTGACGTGCAGCACGGGTTCATCCGCGACACGAACGGCGTCATCACCACGATTGACGGGCCGGGTTCCTCCACGACGTATGCCTGGCGCATCAATGACGCGGGAAAGGTGAACGGCTACTGGTTTGAAGACCCGTTCTTCATCACGTCGTTCCGTCGGGAGACGAATGGCGCGCTCACCACGAACCTCTTTGCCGGTTCACCGGTCGGCACGGTCACGCGCGGCATGAACGAGGCGGGCCACACGGCGGGCTGGAAGTGGGACGAGAACTTCACGCTGCAAGGCGTCGTCTTCGCCGACGGCGCGACGAACGTCTTCACGGTCGCCGGCTGGGACAACACGCTGCCGGGCGACATCAACAACCTCGGCGACATCGCGGGCACGGTGAACAACGGGTTCACGAACACGGCGGGCTTCTTCCGCCGCGCGGACGGCGCGACCGTGACGTTCACACCGCCCGGCGCGGTCGAGGTCGAGGTGTTCGGGATGAACGATCTCGGCCAGATGGTCGGCGAATACGCGGACGCGGGCGGCAATCGTCACGGCTTCATCGCGCATCCGGCGGTCAAGCTGCCGCGCGGCCACACGGACATCGGCATCGCCTTCGAGGACGGCGCGTTTGATCTGCACATCCACTCCGAAGAGACGGACACCGAATACGCGCCGGGCGGCGCGGTGCTCTGCGTGGGCGAGGCGGCGGAGTTGGCCATTCCCGACACGGCGGCGTTCAGCTTCCTTGGACGCCCCGGCTACTCGACGTGGGTGCTGCCGGCGGTGGAGAATACGAACCTGCTCTTCCTCGGCTTCGGCGCGGAGGAAGTCGAGAACGGCGTGTTCATCGGAGACGTGTTGCGCATGGAACTGGTAGGCGTCGTGGGCGCGGGTGACTTCGCGGTCTATTCGTTCGACGGGTTTGGAAATCCCATCGTCCACATCAACAGCGCGGACGGCATCAGCGCGGCGGACTTCTTCCAGGTCGTCGCGGGCGGGCACACGGATTTGAACTGGGCCTTCAGCGCGCCCGGCACGTATCGCGTTGGCTTCCGCGCACGGGGCACGCTGGTCGCGGGCAACGTCGAGGTGGTGAGCGACATCGCGTATTACACCTTCACGGTGCCGTCGGCTCTGCTGCTGCAACCGCCGGAGCCGGAGCCGGAATTAATCTTCAACATCGCGAACATCGGCACGCTGGGCGGCCCGTCGAGTTTCGCGCTGGACGTGAATGAGTCGCGGCAGGTCACCGGCAATGGGCGCTACACCAGCACCAACTCGCGGCTGCACGCATTCTTCTGGAGCGAGAACGCCATCACGGACCTCGGCTATCTCACCAACGGCGTCGAGTTCAGCCGGGGTTACGCGATCAACGACTCCGGCTTCGTCGTCGGCGAGAGCGACAACAACATCTCGAAAGCCTTCCTCTGGGACGGCACCAACATGGTGAACATCGGCACGCTCGGCGGCGTGAGCGCGGTGGCGCACGACATCAACAACGACGGTGAGATCGTCGGCGCGTCGTCGAATGGCAGCGCGAGCCGGCCTTACAAACGCGACCTGTTCGGCATGATGCAGGATCTCGGCACGCTGCTGGGCACGACGAATTCCACGGGCCGCGCTTGGGGTCTCAACGAGGCGGGAGCCGCTGTCGGCCTCTCGCGCAACGCGGCAAATACGACTTCGCACGCGACGCTCTGGATGGGCGGGAGCATCAGCAACCTTGGTTCGCTCGCGGGCAGTACCAACTTCAGCCAGGCGTATGCGATCAATGATTCCAATGTTGTCGTCGGCTCGTCCGTGGTCGGCAAGGTCAGTCCGTCCAGCTCGACGGATTTGTATCACGCCTTCCTCTGGACCGACGGCGCGATGGTCGATCTCGGCGCGCACCCGTCGAACACGAACTTCATTCACAGCGAAGCCAAGGACATCAACAACGCCGGGGAAGCGGTCGGTTACGCGGCGAAGTTCTTTGGCAGTCCCACGAGCGGCGGCGCGGCGATGCTGTGGAAAGACGGCGTGGCGCATGACCTCAACCACCTCGTGCCGGCCGGGTCTGGCTGGGTGCTGCAATCGGCGGAAGGCATCAACGATCACGGCGACATCGCCGGCCACGGTTCCTATCAGGGCCAGACCCGCGCATTCCTGCTACACCGCGCCACGCGCCTCACGCGCGGCCACACGGACATCGGCCTCGCCATTGAGGACGGCGAGTGGGATTTGCACGTTCACTCCGGAGACCTCGACGAGGAATTCGAGCCGGGCGCGGCCTTGCTCACCTTGCCGCCGCTCACGCAAACCACCGTGCCCACGAACGCAAGCTACGCCTTCCTAGGCGCGGCGGGCAGCGCGACGTGGATCCTGCCCTCGACGGAGAATCCCCGGCTGTTGTTCCTGGGCTTCGGCGCGGAGGAAATCGAGAGCGGTGTCTTCGTAGGCAACCAGGTCACGATTAAACTCAAGGCGGTGGACGGCCCCGGCACGTTCTCCGTGTTCAGCATCGACGGCTTCGGTGTCCCCGTCGTCCACATGAACTCCGGCGACGGCATCAGCACGAACGATGTGAAGAGCATCGTTACCGGCAGCCACGAAGACTTCGCGTGGGGCTTCACCCGGCCCGGCTACTACCGCGTGACCTTCGAGGCGAGCGGCACGCTGGTCGCGGGCAATGAGTTCACCAGCAGCGGCGACGTGACCTACTACTTCGAAGTCATTCCCGTGGCGACCCACCTCACGATCGCGCGCAGCAGCGGCAACGCGACCATCAGCTTCGTCACGCAGGATGGGCTGACTTATCAGCTTGAGTCGGCGCCAACGATCACCGGTCCCTGGACCAATGAAGGCGCGCCGTTCATTGGCACGGGTCGCGCGAAACAAATCACGGTGCCGCTCAGTCCTGGCGCGCGGTTCTTCCGCGTGAAAGCGAGCGTGGGGAACTGACGATTTAGTGGATGCGGCGCCGCCGCTGCCGGACGCGACCCGGAGAATTTGGAAACGCCTCGGGCCGCCAAACCGCCAGCGCCACCGCGCGCCGCATCCGCTTTCAACAAACAGCAAAACAAAACACCAAAGCAAAGCATGAAAATGACCGCACTCCACCGCATTAAACTCATGGCGACCCTCACGGCCCTCGCCTCGCTCGCCGCCACGCCGCTGCGCGCGGAAATCTCCGGCTTCTACGTCGGTATCGATTCCCGTGCCACGCTCGTGTCCGGCGTTTATGCAAGCACACCCAATCCCAACTTCAACCGGCTGACGTTTTTCTCTCCGCACGTCGATCTGGCCACGCCCGCGAACAATCACTACCACGGCATCGGCAGTTACAGCCTCGTCGGCCCGGCGGGTTCACCCACGATCGTGCCGACGAACAGTGGTTGGGCCATCCCGGAGATTTACACGGGGCAGTTGCCGCTCACGCTCGTGCCCGCGACGAACGGACTCTACGCCGGGAAACTCATCAGTGTGCCGACGCTGGAACATTTCAGCACCATCCGGCTGCGCTCTGTTCACACGCTCACCACGAACATCACCGCCGGGCCGGTCACGAATTACTACGGCTACGGCTCAAGTGAATGGTTCATGTTCAACAGCAGCGGCGGTTTCCGCACGCAGAGCCTGGCTGGCGCGACTGTTGCGCTCGAACTCGTGTCCCTCACGCCGGGACTGCATCTGGGAAACGCGGCTTCGACTGACCTCGCCACGAATGCGGGCGACCGCATCACGTTGGGCGGCGGAAATAACTTCGACTTCAAGCCGGTGCTCTGGACGGAGACGAACGCCGCGCCCGGCACCTATGACTTGAAGTTCAAGCTCGTGGACACCGCCGCGTCCGGCCCGTTGGAGTCCGGCATTGTGACCATCCGGTTTCGCGTCAGCGCCGGTCCCTTGCTCACCATCGGCAAGTTCGTGCATGTGCAGATGCCGCTGGCGACGGACGGCCATGTGCTGGAGAGCGCGCCCGCCGTGACCGGCCCGTGGACGCCTGTGACGACCACGCCCGAGGAAGACCACATCGGCACCGGCGAAAGCGCGCAGCAGACGGGGACGAAGACCCTGCGCGTGCCGTCCACCGGCAACCAGTTCTTCCGCCTCCGCAAATTGTGACGGGCTGTTGAGACCATGAAAGCACCGGCCCGGCGGCGTGTACCGTCGGGCCGGTCGCAACACACGAGGCAAAATGAAAAATGATTTCCCACGGATTCAGGAATTCCACGGATGGAGACCTTTCATCTGTGGAATTCCTGAATCCGTGGGAAAATTTCTTCGCCGAATAATTCTGCTCCTCGCGTTCGTGATCGCGCTTCCGGCTTCCGCGCAGCACGTCCATGTGCAAATCAGCCGTCCGGCGGGCGAATGGCGGCTCTTCATCTACGACTTTGACTATGGCGACTACGATCCCGCGGAAGTGCCGCTGTTCGCCGGGCACCAGGCCTTCGGCTTCGTGCCCGCGAACACGTTCACCAATTTCCTCGGCCCGGCGGACGGCGGCGTGTGGACGCTGCCCGAAGTGGAAGCGGATGAGTTGCAGTATCTCGGCATTGGCACGAGCGGAATTCCGCCGGGCACGTTCGCGAACAACCAGATTTGCCTCGAACTGCGCAGCTTGAGCGGGCCGGGTCATTTCGCGCTCTACAACATCGATCCGTTTGGCACGCCCATCGTCCACATGAATTCGCGCGATGGCATCAACGCCGCCGCGGACTCGCTGGCGCTCGCGTCCTCGGGCGGCCATGTGCATGTGAACTGGGCCTTCAGTGCGCCCGGCACTTATCGTGTGGGACTTGGCGCGTCCGGCGTGCCTGCGGTCGGCGGCCAGACGAACGCCAGCGCCTCGGTGAACTACACGTTCATCGTGCAGGACATCCCCTGGCGTCCGCGCCTCAGTGCCCTGCGCGGGCCGGACGGAACGAATGTGCAGGTGGTCGTGCAAACCAAGTCCGGCTGCCATTGCCGGATTGAATGCACGACCAACTTTACAAGCTGGCAGGCGTTGACGAATTTCATTACCGCCATTCCGACGACCACAGTCTTGCTTCCCGCCGATTTCAAGAATTGCGGGTGCCGTGCCGTTGTTCTTCCTCCATGAAGGCGAATCGATTGCTCCTCTTATGTTTTACCGTCCTGCGCACCTGGAGAAGCGCGTCGGGTGCAATGTTGTTGCTGGCGGGCGTGGCGCTGGCTCAGGCGGAAAGCCGCTCGACGAAGGTCGAGAGTTTCCGGCTTGGCCGCGTGGTGTGCGACGAAGCCATTGAGCAGGAGTTGATTCGCGCGGGCACCGAATTCCTCGGATCAGGGCGCGGCGCTGCGGCGTCAAACATCGTCGCGCACGGTGAGTGCGCGGGCGTGTCGTTGTCGCTCCCGAAGCCGGACCGAAAAAAGTTGAGCACTGAACAAGTGGCGGCGCGCGCGCGGGCCGGAACGCTCGTCGTCGCGTATCTCCATCTGTGCAAGAAGTGCCCCAACTACCATGTCATTTCCGGCGCGGGCATCGTCCTCACCGCCGATGGCGTGATTGCCACGTGTCATCATCTCATCAGCGATCCGGAGGCGCGGCAGTTCGTGGTGATGACCGGAGATGGGCGTTGTTTTCCGATCAAGGAAGTCCTCGCCAAAAGTGAGACCAACGACGTGGTGCTGTTGCGGCTGGACACGGGCGGTGCGCAATTGACGCCGTTGCCGCTGGAGGACGCCGCGCCGGTCGGGTCACGTGTGTTCGTCATGGGACATCCGGAATCGCATTTCTACACGTTCACGGAAGGAATCGTGGCGCGGCATTTCAACGGTCAGGCGGAGACGGGCGCGGCGGAGATGATGTCGATCACCGCGGAGTTCGCGCCCGGGTCGAGCGGATGCCCGATTTTGAACGAGCGCGGCAACGTGGTGGGCATGGCGGACAACATTGTGCGCGCCGGTTACGACAGTAAAAAGGCGCACGGTGCGAGCATCGTGTTCAAGCATTCCCGGCCGGCGGCGGCCATTCGCGGACTACTCCAGCCGTCGAAACAATGAAGATTCAGCGTCCATCCCATCCGCGACCAGACGAACGCGTTTTCGGTGAAACCCGCGCCGCACTCCGGGCCGTGCTGGATCTGGCGATGCGGGCGGGCGATGACGAAACCTGCGCGTTTGTGCGGCGCAAGCTGCGACGGCTTTCGCGGTGCGCGCGCGCCGAAAACATTTTCACCTCCGGTGAAGAAGCGAGATGCGCGCCGTGGCGCCGCGCGCCCCTGCTTTCCACAACGCGCCACGCATCAAAGGAACCAATGAAAAAACTCACTTCAGTCGCATCGGCGCTGGTGGCAACCGCGCTGACCTTCTCCGCCTTCGCGGCGGACAAGGAAGTCACCATCAAGGGCGAAGGCCAGTGCGCCAAGTGCTCCTTGAAGGAAACCAAGACCTGCCAGAACGCCATTAAAACGGCGGACGGCCAGACCTACTACCTGGCGGAAAACGCCACGAGCAAGGCGTTCCACAAGACGCTCTGCACGGACAAGGTGCAGGTCAGCGCCGTGGGCGCGGTCAAGGAAGTGGACGGCAAGCAGGTGCTGACCGTCTCCAAGATCGAAGAGGCGAAGAAGTAACAGCGCGTGGTCACGACGACCCGCCGCCGGCAACGGCGACGGGTCTTTCGTTGGCACGCGTGGGTGGAGATGCAATCGACTTGCAGAAGTTTGCCGTCCCAGCGGTTCAGAACGCGGCCGAAGCTCCGATGAATGATGGAGCTATGAGTTCTCAGAACGACAATGTCCGCGTCGCGCGCCCCGCCGGGTGCGGACGGGCGCGTCTCGTTCTGCGGAGTGTGGCCGCGATGCTGATGCTCGTCCTGTTCCTGGGATTGCATCTTCTCTCCGCTTCGCACGAGATCCATCAATCACTCCATGCGGATGCCGGCCACGCCGATCATCAGTGCGCGGTCATGGCGATTTCGCAGGGCCAGGTGGATCATGCGCCGGCTGCGTTGTCGGTGGCACCGCCGGTTGCCGCTGAGAGTATTTCATTCGCGCCGGTTGAAGTTTTCTTCGTCAGTGTTCCGTTCTCCTTGCTGGCCGGTCGCGGCCCGCCCGCTCTCGCCTAGTCCTCTCGTGTGCCCTCGCGGGCACGTTCACCGTTCATTCGTTTAACCGTTAGTCAATTGCCGTGCCGGCGTGTGCCGTGCTGCGGCGAACCCTTGGAGAAATTATGATCACGATGGAAGAAGTGTGTCTGAAAAAACCCGCGCCGCGGCTGAGTGGCGCGGCACTGAAAGTGGCGCCAGCCAAGCCTGCGGTGTTGGAAATCAAAAGCCTATGCGTCGAGTTCCGCAGTCGCGAACTCGGCCAGCAAGTCAAACGCGCCGTCAACGACCTGAGCCTTGTCGTGCGCGAGCAGGAAGTCTTCGGCTTCCTCGGACCGAACGGCGCGGGCAAGACGACGACGATGAATGTGCTGCTCGGTTTCGTGAATGCCACGAGCGGCAGCGCGGAGTTGTTCGGCACCGACGTGCGCGAGCCGATTGCCCGCCAGCGCATCGGCTACCTGCCGGAGATGACTTACTACTACAAGTTCCTGACCGCCGAGGAACTGCTGCGCTTCTACGCGAAGATTTTCAAGATTCCCAAAGTTGAGCGCGAGCGGCGCATCGACGCCGTGTTGAAGCTCGTCGAACTCGACCACGCGCGCACGCGCCAGATCAAAACCTACTCGAAGGGAATGCAGCAACGCGCCGGACTCGCCCAGGCGCTGATCAACAATCCCGACCTCCTCCATCCTGGACGAGCCGACGAGCGGCCTCGATCCGATTGGCCGCATGAAAGTGCGCGAGATCATCCAGCGGTTGAAGGATGAGGGGAAGACGGTCTTCTTCTCCTCGCACGAACTCGGCGAGGTCGAAACCGTCTGCGACCGCGTGGCGATTCTGCATCAAGGCGAACTCAAGCTCGAAGGTTCCGTCAGCGACATCGTGGCGGAACATCAGTGCAGCCTTGAAGAAGCCTTCCTGCGCGTCATCGGTTTCAACAAAGCAACTCCATGAAAATTATGCCCGTTCTTGCACATGGCCCCTGTAGCGCAGATTTGCAATCTGCTGTATCGCGGATTTGTAATCCGCAGACGCCACGCATTTCCTACGTCCTGCCGACTGCAAGTCGGCGATACGGCAGATTACAAATCTGCGCTACGAGCGTTTTCGTTTTCAACCGCAACTCAGCACCCTGAACACCCACTTTTATGAACAACATCTTTGCCATCGCCTCCGTCGTCATTCGCGAAATGATCCGCCGGAAAGACTTCTACGTTCTCTTCATCCTCACCGCGCTCATTACGCTGGTCATGGGTTCGGTCAACTTCTTTAACGACGGGAAAATCGTCCGCTACCTCAAGGAGATTTGCCTGTTGCTCATCTGGATTTCCTCGCTCGTCGTCGCCATCGGCACGATGGCGCGGCAACTGCCATCCGAGCGCGAGAACCGCACCATCTTCCCGTTGCTCGCCAAGCCGGTGAGCCGCACGGAACTGCTGCTCGGAAAATTCCTCGGCTGCTGGCTGGCCTGCGGCATCGCGCTCGTGGGCTTCTATCTGTTCTTCGGCTGCGTCGCCATGTCGCGCGAGAAGGCGTGGCCGTTGATCAACTATTTCCAAGCCGCCTGGCTGCATTGGATGATGCTCGGCGTGGTCGTGGCGCTGGCGATGCTCGGCTCGATTGTCTTCAGCGCCGCGTCGGCCAACGCGACCATCTGCTTCGTGCTCGTCGTCGGCATTCTCCTGCTTGGCCGGCACCTGAACAAAGTGTCGCTGCAAATGAGCGAGCCGGCGCGCACCATCACGCAAAGCATCTACTTCGCGATTCCGCACCTGGAGTTTTTCGACGTGCGCGACCTCATCATCCACAACTGGCCGCCCATCAAATGGCTCGTCTGTGTGAAGGCCAGCGCCTACGGGATGCTCTACGCCGCCGTCTTCCTCGCCTCGGCGTGCTTCCTCTTTCGCCGCAAAGCGTTGAACACCTGATATGCGCAAATACCACCTGCTGTTGGTGCTGCTGCTCGTCTTCGTCTTCGGACTGAGCGCGACGCTCTCGCCGAAGTTTGAGGCGATGCGGACGCAGCGCCCCGAGAGTGCAAACTCGCTCGTGACCATGCTGGGCGAGAGCCGGCGGTTGTTCGCCGATCACTTCTTCGTGAAGGCCGACAAGTATTTTCACAGCGGCTACTACCCGACGATGTTCGACGACCAGACCGCGTTTCACACGCCGCACATGGCGCTGTATCCCAACGTCATCAACCCGGACAAACCCGCGCCTGTGCCGAAGAAAAGCTGGTTCAAGAACGTGGTGGATGTGAACGACGAGAGCGGTTCGCCCGGCCAGTCGCGCGATTGGATTGATGAGTTCGGGCGGAACTTTTATCCCGTGCGCCACACGCATCTCGATCAGCAGGGCGAGAAGGGCGACATGCGCGAACTGCTGCCGTGGCTGAAGCTCGCCGCCGAGATGGACCCGCACCGCGTGGAGACGTACGTCGTCACGGCCTACTGGCTGCGCACGGAGCTGGGCCGCGCCGACGAAGCGGAACAGTTTCTTCGCGATGGACTGCGCGCCAATCCGAACAACTGCGAGATGCTGTTCGAGCTGGGGCGCATCTACCGCGAGCACCGCCACGAAGCGGCCCGCGCCCGTCAAGTCTGGGAACTCGCCGTCGCACACTGGCATGAAACCGAGGCCGCGAAAGAGGAGCCGAACATCTTCATCTTCGCGCAACTCACCGGGCAACTGGCGACGCTCGAAGAAGAAGCCGCACGCTACCCCGCCGCGCTGCAACATTTGCAGGCGTTGCACACCGTCTCGCCCAACGGCCCGGCCATTCAGAAATGGATCGGGGATGTCTGGGGCAAACTGGCCGCCATCGAGAACGCCCATCCCATCGCACCATTATGAAACTGTTTTACCCCAAAGCTTGTCTCGCCGTGCTCTTAGTCGCCGCCCTCACGGTGTCGTGCCGTCAGGACACCGCCACGCCCGCGCCCGCTGCCGCAGTGGACAGTGCGCGCACCTTCATGGTCACGGGCGTCGTCGAGCGAATCGTGTTCGCCGAGAAGCACGCCATCATCCGGCACGAAAAAATTCCCGGCTACATGGCCGCGATGACCATGCGCTTCGACGTGAAGAGCACGAACGAGTTCTCCGGCTTGCAGACCGGCGACGCGATCAACTTCCGCTACATCGTGACGGACAAAGAAGAGTGGATTGAGCAGGTGAAGAAGACGGGCACGGCTCCCGCGCCCGCCAAGCCCAGCGCCAAAGTCGCCGTGCCGCGCTTCCTCGACGAACTGGAGATCGGCGCGGCGCTGCCCGACGGCGTGTTCACGAACCAATTCGGCCAGGCGCGCTCGTTGGCGTCATTGCGGGGCCGGCCCGTGGTGCTCACGTTTCTCTTCACGCGCTGCAACCTGCCGCATGTCTGCGGGCATACCGGCGCGGAGTTTGCCCGCCTGAGTCGCGAGACCACGAACGCCGCGCTGCTCTGCGTGACCCTCGATCCCGCGCGCGACACGCCGGAAGCGTTGCGTGCCTACGCGGAGAAAACCGGCGCGGCGGCCGTCGCGTGTGAATTCCTGACTGGCGATCTGGAAACCATCCGCGCGCTCGCGGCCCGCTGCGGCGTGGCGCGCGTGGCCCAGGCCGACACCATCGCCCACAACGTCCGCGTGCTCCTGTTCGGCGCGGACGGACGCCTCGCCCGCATCATCCAAGGCGGCGACTGGAGCAGTGAGACCCTGCGCGCCGAACTCGTCGCCGTACAAACACAAAGCCAACCATGAAGCGCCCGCTCTACCTGATCGTCCCGCTGCTGCTGATGCTGGCCGTCTGTTTCGCGACGGACTTGCAGCCGTGGTTCTCGTCGGTGAACGAGAACAGCAAGCGTTCGCAAGACCCGCTCTCGCTTCTCCTGGGCGACGCGCGGAAAATGTTCGCCAACCATTTCTTCATCAAGGCCGACGCCTATTTCCACAGCGGCTTCTACCCGACCATTTACGACAACCGCGAGTCCTTCAAGACGCCGCACATCGCCGAGGATTCCGGTGCGAAGGAAGGGAAGAACACCGGCGACGAAGAGCACTTTCTCGGCAAGCAGCGCGACTGGATCGACGGCTTCGGGCGGGAATTCTTTCCCTCGGTGCATACGCACCTGGGGCAGGACGCGCCGGGCGCGAAAACGAACGGCGTGGAACTCGCCGGCAGCGACGACGTGCGCGAGATTCTGCCGTGGCTGAAAGTCGCCACGTCGCTCGACCCGGAGCGCATTGAAGCGTACTGCGTGACGGCCTATTGGCTGCGCTCGGAATTGAAGAAGATCGACGAGGCGGAAGCCTTCCTGCGCGATGGCTTGCGCGCCAATCCGGGCCATCCGCAACTGCTCTTCGAATTGGGCCGCATTTATTCCGAGGATCGTCACGACACGAACCGTGCGCGCAACATCTGGGAGATGGCGCTGCGCAACGTCGGTGACTTGACCGACTGGTCGGGCG
>JBBQYK010000063.1:0-16697 GCA_038208765.1 Verrucomicrobiota bacterium | reverse complement strand
CCGCGCAACATGTCGTCACCCGAACCACAACTCACGCCCATGATGGCGCAGTACCGCCGCATCAAGGGCGAACTGCCGAAGGATGCGCTGCTGTTCTTCCGCCTCGGGGATTTCTACGAAATGTTTTTCGAGGACGCGCAGATCGGCGCGCAGTTGCTCAACGTGTCGCTGACCAAACGCGGCGTGGTGCCGATGTGCGGCATCCCGCATCACGCGCTGCAGAGCTACATCGGGCGGCTCTTGCGCGCGGGCAAAAAGGTGGCGCTGTGCGAGCAGACGGAGGAGGCGCGGCCCGGCCAGCTCGTGGAGCGCGCGGTGACGCAGATTCTTTCCCCGGGCACGCATTTCGACGAGCGGATGCTGCAGGCGGAGCGGAATAATTATTTGGTGGCCTGTGCCCCCGGCATCACGCCGGGTCGGGGAACCGGCGGGACGCCGGGGGCACGCTACGGTCTCGCCGTCGTTGATCTCACGACGGGCGGATTCAAAACGACGGAGTGCGAGAACGAGGCGGCGTTGCTGGCGGAGATGGATCGCTTGCGGCCGGCGGAAATCGTGTTGCCGGCGGAGGACGGCGCGCTGGCGGCGTTGGTCGCGCCGGTGTGCCGCGCGTTGCAACCGTATGATGACTGGGTGTTCGCGCCGGAGACGGCGGTGTTCACGGTGCGGGAACATTTCAAGGTGGCGTCGCTGGACGGCTTCGGGCTGAGGAACCGTCATGCGGCCGTCGGCGCGGCGGGCGCGGTGCTGCATTACCTGACGCAACATTTGCGGCGCGACCTGGCGCATCTGACGTCGTGTTCGTTTTACGAGACGAGTTCCTTCCTCAAGCTGGACACGACCACGCTGCGGCATCTGGAAATTCTCGAACCGGTCCACAAGGACGCGCCGCGCAACGCCACGCTCTACGGCGCGCTGCACAAAACCGTTACGCCGATGGGCGCGCGCTGTCTGCGCGACTGGCTCTCGCAGCCCCTGTCGAACGTGGCGGACATCACGCGCCGGCAGGAGGCGGTGCAAAGTTTCCTCGCGAATGCGGCGACGCTGGAGGCGTTGCGCGCGCAGCTCGCGGAGGTGCGGGATTTGGAGCGGACGATTGGGCGACTGAGCTTGGGCAGTGGAAATGGGCGCGACTTGCAGGCGCTGCGCGTGGGGCTGGAGCAGGTGCCGAAACTTCGGGCCGTGCTTTCATCCATCGCGGCTGGCGAAAACGGTTTGCATGAAGCCGGCGCGCTTCTGCGCGAGGGACCGGAAGCCCAGTGGGAGCATCAGCCCTCGTCCCAGGGGCCGTTCGGGCCGGTGTTCGAGCAGTTTCGCGGGCAGCCTGCGGCGGCCATCGCGTGGTTGCAAAAGATTCAATGCGGCGAGGCGTTTGCGGCCTTGCAGCATCATGAAGTCGGTGAAATCAATCTTGTCTGGGGCGAGGCGCGCGAACGGGGGGCGGGCTTCGGCCTCGCCAAAATTATCCGCTGGCATCCCGAGATGATGCCCGATCTTCAGGCACGTCTCAGTGCGATGCGGAAAGTGCGCGAGAACGAGAACACCATCATCCTGCAGGAGTCGGGCAGCGAAGCCGTCATCCGGTTGAACGCGTTTGGCGCGTCGAAGCGCTGGCTGTTGACGGCGTATGAAAAAATCGAGCCCGCCTCCGCTGAGAGGACGATTGACGTTCTCAACGAGAATGCGGCGCAACGACAAACTCCTGCGCCGCGAAGCGAGCCGGAGGAGAGGCTAGACGCGCTGTCGCAGGCGGTCAATCCGCTGGCTGGCCATTTTCACGAGGATTCTGCGGACGGTGGTTTGCTTTTCCAGCTTCTATCGTCACTCGCGGAGCTGCCCCAGGTCGTCGAGTTGATCACCCGCGCCATCGTGGACGAGCCGCCGCTCGCGGTGAAGGAAGGCGGATTGATCCGCACCGGCTTCGATGCGGCGCTCGATGAACTGCACAACGCGCGCCGCGACGGAACGGATTGGATCGCGAAGCTTCAGCAGGACGAGATCGCCAACACCGGCATCACGTCGCTCAAGGTGCGGTTCAATTCGGTGTTCGGCTATTACATCGAGGTCACGAAGTCGAACCTCGACAAGGTGCCGGCGCATTACACGCGCAAGCAGACCATCGCGAACGGCGAGAGGTTTATCACGCCGGAGTTGAAGGCGATGGAGGGGAAAATCCTCGGCGCGGAGGAGCGCAGCGTGAAGCTGGAATACGAACTCTTCCAGCGCGTGCGCGAGGAAGTGCTGGGGAACTTGAAGGCGATGCAGCAGACCGCGCAGGCGCTAGCGCAACTGGATGTGCTGGCGAGTTTCGCCGAGACCGCGCGGCTCTACGACTACACGCGCCCGCAAGTCGCCGACGAGGGCGTGCTGGTGATTCGCGACGGGCGGCATCCGGTGCTGGAGCAGAGCGTGGTGGACGAGCGCTTCGTGCCGAATGATGTGAAGTTGGGCAGTGGAGCGCCGGCTTCCAGCACGGCGCGATCGCACACTGATCCTCAACGCGCCATGCTGGAAGGCGGCGCTCCGGCGCAAATCGCGCTCATCACCGGGCCGAACATGGCGGGCAAATCCACTTACATCCGCCAGGTCGCGCTCCTCACGCTGCTCGCGCACACGGGTTCGTTTGTTCCGGCGAAGGAAGCGCGCATCGATCTCGTGGACCGCATCTTCACCCGGATCGGCGCGAGTGATGATCTGTCGCGCGGGCAATCGACCTTCATGGTCGAGATGAGCGAGACGGCGAACATCCTGAACAACGCCACGGCGCGGAGCTTGATTGTGCTGGATGAAATTGGGCGCGGCACCAGCACCTTCGACGGCTTGTCGCTCGCGTGGAGTATCGTGGAGCATCTGCACAACCAAGTCGGGGCCAAGACGTTGTTCGCCACGCATTACCACGAACTCACTGAACTGGCCGCGCGTCTGCCGCGCCTGAAAAATTTCAACGTGGCCGTCCGCGAGTGGAACGAGCAGATCGTCTTCCTGCGCAAGATCGTGGAGGGCGGCACCGACAAGAGCTACGGCATCCAAGTCGCGCGGCTCGCGGGCGTGCCCAAGCCCGTGCTGGAGCGGGCGAAGGAAATCCTGCGCAATCTTGAAGACTCCGAACTCACGCCCGAGGGCAACGTCCGCCGCGCCACGCCCCAACGTGAGCGGGACAAACTCAAGCAGTTGATGCCCACGCCACAGATGGATTTGTTCGGATGACACAGAGGCGAAAAAATCTATTGCGCCCGAAAAGTTGTTTGCTACTGTCCGCGTCCTTTCCGCCGGGAAACCGGTGCGAAAAACAGCATTTTGATCGGCAGGCCGATAACTGACGACCCCTCCGGGCGCAGGATTGATGGTCTCGACCGCTGCAAGCTGTGTGACGTGAAAGGTTAATTTTTATGCCAGTTAAAACATTTAGGCCGCTGACGCCCTCGACGCGATACATCACGATCGCGGACTACAGCGAACTCACGAAAAAGAAGCCGGAGAAGAGTCTCCTTGAGATTCGCAAAAAATCCGGCGGTCGTAACCACTACGGTCGTGCGACGGCCCGCGGCATCGGCGGCGGTCACAAGCAGAAGCTGCGCATCGTGGATTTCAAGCGCCAGAAGCACGGCGTGGAAGCGACGGTCACGGCCATTGAATACGATCCGATTCGCACGGCGCGTCTCGCATTGCTTCAATACTCGGATGGCGAGAAGGCTTACATCCTCGCTCCCGCTGGTCTCCACGTTGGAGCCAAGGTGATGAGTGGCGCGGTGGCGGCTCCCGATTTGGGCAATGCGCTCCCGATGAGCAAAATCCCCGTCGGCATCGCTATTCACAACATCGAGCTGCACGCCGGCAAAGGCGGGCAGATTGTGCGCAGCGCCGGTTCTTCGGCCACGCTGATGTCCCGCGACGGCGGCTACGCGCAGATTCGTCTGCCGTCAGGCGAAATTCGCAAGATGCAGGAAGACTGCTACGCGACCATCGGCCAGGTCGGCAACGCCGAGCACGAGAATGTCGTTCTCGGCAAGGCCGGTCGCTCCCGGCATCGCGGCATCCGCCCGATCAGCCGCGGCGTGGCTCGCAACCCCGTGGACCATCCGAACGGCGGCGGTCAGGGCAAATCGAAGTCCGGCGGCGGCTGGCAGCAGCTCACTTCTCCGTGGGGCTTGCAGGCGAAGGGTTTCCGCACGCGCCTCAAACACAAGTATTCCAACCGGTACATCATCGTGCGCCGCGATGGCAAACCTCTGAAGACACGCTAGAAAATTTTTTGAAGTATGGGTCGCTCAATTAAAAAAGGTCCGTTTGTTGACCATCATTTGATGGACAAGATCGTCAAGGCGAAGGAAGTGAAATCCAAGCTGCCGATCAAAACTTGGTCGCGCCGTTCGATGATCACGCCTGACTTCGTCGGGCTGACCTTCGCGGTGCACAATGGGAAAATTTTCAACCCGGTCTTCGTGACCGAAAACATGGTCGGGCACCGGCTCGGCGAATTCTCCCTGACGCGCACGTTCAAGAAGCACGGCGCGCACACGGCGAAAGCGGAGGCGAAATAGCTTATGCAGGTTCAAGCCATTACCAAAAATGTCCGCATGTCCGCGCAGAAGATGCGCGAGATGGTCCGGCAGATTCAGGGACTGCCCGCGCTCCAGGCGCAGGCGGTGCTGAAGTTCGTGTCGCGCAAGTCCGCCCGGGTCGTCGCCAAGACGCTCGACAGCGCGATTGCCAACGCGGAAAACAACAACGGCGTGAAGCCGGAAACTTTGAAAGTAAAAGAGGCGGTGGCGCAGACGGCGATGAGCTTCAAGCGTTTCACCCCCAAGGCGCGCGGATCGGCCGGGCCGATCATCAAGCGCAGCTGCCATGTGAAAATTGTCGTTTCTGACGAATAAGTTATGGGCCAAAAAGTAAATCCAATCGGTCTGCGCGTCGCCGTCAATAAGGACTGGCGCTCGAAGTGGTACGCCCAGAAAAAAGATTTCGGCAAGCTCCTCGCGGAAGACCGCATGTTGCGCACGATCCTCAAGAAGAAGCTCGAGATGGCCTCCGTCCCGAAGATTCTCATCGAACGCGCCGCGAACCGCTGCCGCATCACCATTCTCACCGCGCGTCCTGGCGTGGTCATTGGCCGCAAGGGTGCCGAGATCGACAAGATCAAGGAAGACTTGGCCAAGATGACCGGCAAGGAAATCTACGTGGACATCCAGGAAGTGAAGCAGCCGGAGACCGACGCGCAGTTGGTGGCCGAGAACATCGCTCTCCAGCTTGAGCGCCGCGTGTCGCATCGCCGCGCGATGAAGAAGACGATTCAGACCGCGATGGATTTCGGTGCCGAGGGCATCAAGATTCGCTGCGCGGGCCGTCTCGGTGGCGCGGAAATCGCGCGCGTCGAGCAGTACATGGAAGGCCGCGTGCCGCTCCACACCTTGCGCGCCAACATTGATTACGGCTTTGCGGAAGCGAAGACCATTTACGGCAAGCTCGGCATCAAGTGCTGGATTTGCAAAGGCGAGGCCACCTCGAAGGAACTCAAGCGTCAGGAACGCCCGGCGCGTCCGATTGAGCCGAACCCGGCTCCGACGGCACCAGTTGCGGCGTAATCGCCCCAAAGTTTTTCACGAAAGAGCAACTGGAGAAATCCGGTTGCTCTTTTTTTCCCCGGAACGCCGGCTTCCAGCACGGCGCGTTCGGCTCGCTTCGACGCCAACGCGCCGTGCTGGAAGCCGGCGATCCACGCGGGAGTCGCTCACCGACCAAGGTTAACTCTTCGCCTGCATCAGCAGCGCGCGCGCCTTCTCCAGTTGCCCGGCCTTGCCGAGCAGCAGCACCTGATCGCCCGCGAGCAGTTCCTCGTCCGGGCCGGGGTTCACCGTCGTCACGCCCGCGCGTTCGAGGCCCACGATGCTCGCGCCGGTTTCCGAGCGCAGCGCGAGTTCGCGGATGAATTTGCCGGCGGCGATGGACTCGGGGGCAATTGTTACCGCTGCCAGTTGCGCGCTCACCAGCAGGCCGGCGAGCGACGGGTTTCTCCGCTCGGTGACGACGGTGGGTTGATCCAACGTCTCCCGCAAACTCACCTGCGCCTTGGAATAAATTTTCACGAACAGCCGCCACGAGAGCGCGGTGATGATGGCAATGATGATCCCAAGCACGATGAAGATTTTCCACGAGGGCAGAATCGTCGCGCTCAAACCGAGCAGCACCACGGCCATGAGAATGACCCCGGCAATGGTCACGCCGTTCGTGACCACGGACTGGACGGCGGGGCGCCCGGACTTGTTCTGCGTGTTGTGCGCGGCGGCTTCGCCCACGAGCATCGCGAGCGCCTGAAGCTTGCGGTAGCTGGCGATGAGCAGCGGCATGGAGGCGAGCATCGCCGCGCCCCAGAGCGCAGCGTCGAGCCAGCGCTCCGGCACGTTTAAGCGTCCGTACCACTCGGGCTTGTTCGCGCGCACGTAGAGCGCGGCGATGAACACGCCGGCGGTCAGCACCATGTTCAGCCCAATCTGCCACGACCACCTGCGGATGAATTTCCCCACGCTCGCGCCGGAGCGGCTGGTGCTCATCTCGCCGACCCAGCGCGTGTACACGTCCAGCGACGTGGCGACATTCTGCGGCGCGTGATGATCAAACCACCCCACGAACGAATCCGAACTCTTGATCAGATACGGCGTGAGCAGCGTGGTGAGGGCGGACACGGTGACGGCGATGGGATAAAGAAAATCGCCCGTGACATTCAGCGTGAGTCCGAGCTGTGCGATGATGAAGGAGAATTCGCCAATCTGTGCCAGCCCCATGCCGACGCGCAGGGAAGTCCGGCGGTCATGGCCCGCGACGAAAGCACCAAACGAACAGGCCAGCACCTTCCCCACGACCACGGCGATGGTGATGACAAGAATCGGCACCCAATACTTGATGAGCATCGCGGGTTGAATCATCAGGCCGATGGCCACGAAGAAGACCGCGCTGAACATGTCGCGGATCGGCTCCATCAGGTGCTCGATCTTCCCGATCTCGCGGGACTCGGCGATGATCGCACCGATGACGAATGCGCCCAGCGCCACGCTGTATTCGAGCTTCGCGGCGAGAAGCGAGAAACCGAAGCACAGGCCGAGCACGACGATCAGCAGCATTTCCGCGCTTTTGAATTTCGCCACGTAACTCAGCAGGCGCGGCACGGTCAGCAGGCCCACGACCAGTGCCACGACGAGGAAGATGCCGAGGCGCAGCACGGTGCCCACGACCTCGCCTGCCCCCAGCGTGCCGCTCGCGGCGATGCCGGAGAGCAGCGCAATCATCACGATGGCGAGAATGTCCTCAACGATGAGAATGCCGAAGATGAGCTGCGAGAAATGCTCCTTGGTTTTGCCGAGTTCGCCCAACGCCTTGACGATGATCGTGGTCGAGGAGATGGAGAGCATCGCGCCGAGGAAGAGGCTGTTCATCTTGCTCCAGCCGAAAAGCTGGCCGAGTTCGTAGCCCACGAAAACCATGACCAGGATTTCCAGCGCCGCCCCGATGAGCGCGGTCGTGCCAACTTTCTTTAGCTTCCGCAAACTGAATTCCAGCCCGAGCGAGAACATCAGGAAGATCACGCCCAGTTCGCCGAGCGTGTGAATCGTCTTCTCGTCGTGGATGCGCGGAAACGAGAACGAGTGCGGCCCGATGATGACGCCCGCGATGATGTAGCCGAGGACGACGGGCTGCTTGAGCTGGTTGAAAAGCAGAGTGACCAGACCGGCGACAATCATCACCACGGCCAGGTCTTGCAGAAACGACACTCCTCCGTGCATAGGCGCGGCAGCTTGGTCGGAGCTGCGGCGAGGCGTCAACGGTGCGCTGAATAATGCGTTCAAAATGACGACGCCAGCGTGCTGCCGGTTTGCAACCGGCAGGGGCCGGAATGTTCTGCGGTTTGAATCGAACGGAAACGTTACGGGCTTGGCGGCTTCGGCCGGTTGCAAACCGGCCGCACGCTGCGCTTCCTCCATCGGTAATCACAAATACACCGGCACGCCCGTGAGCATGAGCGCCGTGCCGTGCGCGGTGGAGGGAGAAACTGGCGGAGCGCGCTTTGGAGTGGGGCAGCCGGGACGACTGATCCACTACCTTGACCGCCAAAATAACCGCTGGCGCACCCCATGGTCGCGTGATACAACCCCCGGCTCCGCTCGCGGAAACGGGCGGGAAACTGACGGAGAAATTGATTTTATGGCACTGCATAACAGCTTGCGCGCTTCCAGCACCCTGGGCGCGAAACGGAACACTCTGAAGCGCTTCGAGCGCGTGGCCCTGCTCAAAAAGCGCGGTCAGTGGAAAGAGGGCGACCGCGTGACCGGCCTGCGCAAGACCAAGCCGGACGCCTAACGGCAATGACGAATTCCGAATGACGAATGACGAAAGCAGTCTTTCGTCATTTAACATTCGTCATTCGTCATTTCCAAAATGGTTCGCCTGCAAAAATTTCTCGCCGAGGCTGGCGTGGCCTCGCGGCGGGCCTGCGAGCGAATCATTCACGACGGACACGTTTCGGTGAACGGCCAGACCGTCACCGAGTTCGGGACTAAAATTGATCCCGCGAAGGACAAGATCACCGTGGACGGGCGCGCGGTGAAACCCAAGCGCAAGCTCTACATCGCACTGCACAAGCCGCCTGGTTACATCTGCACGCGGCGCGATCCCGAGAGCCGCAAGATCATCAGTGAACTGCTGCCCGCCGAATGGTCGAGCCTCGTGCCGGTCGGACGCCTCGATTGCAACAGCGAGGGTTTGATTTTCCTGACCAACGACGGCGACTTCTGTCTCAAGCTCACCCACCCGCGCTACGGCGTGCGCAAGAAATATCGCGTGACCATCGAGGGCGGCGTGGACGACGAATTGACCGGACGGTTGGTCAAGGGCGTGGTTCACAAGGGAGAGAAGTTAAAAGCGGAACGCGCGCGCGTCCTGGCGGGCGGGCACCACGGCACGCTCATGGAAATTGAACTGGCCGAAGGCAAGAACCGGGAGCTGCGCCGCATGTTCGAGGTCTTCGACCGGCGCGTGGTGAAATTGCAACGAATTCAGATTGGTCCGATCAAGCTCGGCGAGTTGCGACTCGGGCGTTGGCGGACGTTGACAGACTCCGAGATTAAATCTCTACTTTCCCCCTTATGAAAATTTCGTTCCCGGCCGTTCTCGCCACTGTCCTTGCGACGGGACTCATCGCCTCGCCCGTGCTGGCCGATGACGCCCCCGCCGCTGGCACCAACAAATCTCCCACGTCCGCCGCGGCCCCGGCTAAGAAACGGGTTGCGACCCTGTTCGGCGCCAAGAAGGCCGAGCCGAAACTGGCGCCGGTCTATCACCCGGAGCCGGCGGTCGCGAAGCAGGCCAACGTGAACATCCGCGGGCAGGCGCTGTTGAAGAGCGAGATCGTCGGGCATTTGAAGAAGGGCGACGCCGTGACCATCCTCGAAGAAGTCACGCTCAAGAAGGCGAAGCAGGACGAGCCTTCGCGCTGGTTCCGCATCGTGCTGCCGCCGTCCGTCGGCGCGTGGGTCCATGCGTCGTTCGTCGATGCGGGCGCGGTGAAGGCGACACGGTTGAATTTGCGCGGCGGGCCGGGCGAGGAATACAGCATTCTCGGTCGCATCGAAAAAGGCACGCCGATCAAGCAGATCGAAACCAAGAACGGCTGGATCAAGATTGAAGCGCCGACCAACGCGCACGGTTTTGTCGCCGCGCATTTGCTGGAGAAGAAGGCGGTGCTGATTGCCGCTGCGCCCGAGGTGCCGAAGACGCCCGAAGTTCCCGTGACGCCCACGACCACCGAAACCGTGACGCCGCCCACTACGCCCGCGATTCCCGAGACGCCGGTGGTTCCGCCGACCACACCCGTGGTCACCGCGCCGCCCACGACTCCCGCCATTCCGGTCGTTGAGCCAGCGGTGGATGTCCCGGTCGAGAAGGTGAAAAAGATCGTGACGCGCGAAGGCTTCCTCAAGGGCAGCGTGAGCATCCAGGCTCCGACCTACTTCGAACTGCGCAGCCTCGATACGGGCAAGACCATCGAATACATTTTCAGCCCCTCCACGAACTTGATGCTCAAGGAATTCAAGGGTCAGCGCGTCATCGTGACCGGCGAGGAACTGCTCGACGAACGCTGGCAGAACACGCCCGTTATCATTGTGGACACGCTCCAGACCGTGCCGTAATGGCTGCGAGCAACCTCATCGACGGCCGCGCCATCGCGGAGCAACTCCACGCGGAAACTGCGCAGCGCGTCGAGGCGCTCAAGGCACGCGGCATCCAGCCCGGACTCGTCTTCGTGCGCGTCGGCGAAGACCCCGCTTCGCGCGTTTATGTCGGGATGAAGGGAAAAACTTGCGCGCGTCTCGGCATTGCTTCCGACACCAAAGTCCTCGACGAGAAAACGAGCGAAGCGGATTTGATCCAACTCATTCGCGAACTCAACGCGGACAAAAAAGTTCACGGCATTCTCGTCCAGGCTCCGCTCCCGAAACACATCCGGCAGGAAGTGGTTTACGCCGCCGTCGCGCCTGAAAAAGACGTGGACGGTTTTCATCCGATGAACGTCGGCAAACTTCTGCTCGGCGACGCCACAGGTTTCCGGCCCTGCACTCCGGCGGGCGTGCAGGAGTTGCTGATTCGTTCCGGCGTGCCGACGGATGGCTCGGAAGTCGTCATCCTTGGGCGCGGCGAAATCGTCGGCAAACCGATGGCGGCGATTCTCTGCCAGAAGGCCAAGCACGCGAACGCGACGGTGACGATTTGTCATTCCCGCACCAAGAATCTCGCTGAACATTGTCGGCGTGCGGACATCATTGTCGCGGCGATGGGCGTGCCGGAATTCGTGAAGGCCGAAATGGTCAAACCGGGCGCCGTCGTAATTGATGTTGGCGTGAACCGCATCGCCGATCCGAATGCGAAGGATGGTTCTCGTCTCGTGGGCGACGTCGCTTTTGCTGAAGTGCAGCCCATCGCCGGAAAAATTACGCCCAACCCCGGCGGCGTCGGCCCGATGACCATTGCCGTGCTGATGCAGAACACCGTTCGCGCCGCCGAGCAGTCGCTCCACTGATTACTGATTCACCGATTACTGATTACCAACATGCAACCCTCCCGAATTCTCCCCGACCTCCAATGCTCGCTGCTCTGCGAGGACATCCGCCAGGAAGCCTCCGGCAATTTCATCCTGCTCGGCGTGCTCAACCTCGTGCGGGTGCCGCAACTGCCCGTGACCGCGCACAAGATCTGTGTGTTCAACCGTTGGACGGCGGGCGTGGGCCAGTTCACCGAGACGGTGCGCCTGCTCGCGCCCGACCAGACCACGGTGCTGCGCAAAGGTGAGGTCAAGTTCGCGCTGCAAGACGCGAACTTCACCGCGACGAACGTGACCGTGCTCGGCCAGGTGGAAATCACCATGCCCGGCGCGTACTTCGTCGAGGTGCTGGTCGATGACGTGCTGAAACTGCGTTACCCGCTGCCCGTTGCCGTCGTGCAACCGCCGCCGGGCGCGCAGAAGCCGCCGGCTCCGTAACTGAGAGCCGCCCGCGTTTCGCGCCGGCCAGAGAATTGGTAATCAGTCATCAGTAATCGGTGAATCAGTTTTCAAGGGTGGGGGGCGCGGGCGCCAAGTGCGCACTGATTACTGGTTACCGATGACTGATTCACTAATTACTTTCCCCTCGTGACCGCGCCGAAAAAATTTCCCGACAAGCCGCTGACGCCGACCCAGGCGTGGCAGCCGTTCACGCCACGCGGCGTGGCGGCGTTCGGACTCGCCACGTTCACGCGCGTATTCTTCGTGCAGGCCGCTGTGGCGGTGCTCGTGGGCGTGGCTCTCATCTGGGCGTTGCGCGCCGCGTGGGTGCCGGTGATCAACGAGGCGATGCAACAGTTGCCGGCCACCGGAAACATTCAGCGTGGGGAACTTCACTTCCCCGGCGAGTCCCCGCAACGGCTCGCGGAAAATTCCCATCTCGCCATCGTCGTGGATCTAGAAGGCACGCGCGCCGCCGGTCAGGTCGCGGACCTCGAGATCGTCTTCGAGAAAAAACGCGTTGTCCTGCGCGGCCCGCTCGGCGCGTTCTGGCGCGACTACGGCTCCCAATTTCAATTCAACTTCAACCGCCCCGAACTCACGCCGTGGTGGGACGCCCGCCGATGGGCGATCCTGCTGCTGCTCGCGCTGGCGCTGGGCGTGGCGGTCTTCGCGAGTTGGTGGGTGCTCGCCTTGGTCTATCTGCCGCTCGTGAAATTCATCGCCTTCTTCGCCGACCGCGCCGTGACGTGGGGTGGCGCGTGGCGGGTGAGCGCGGCGGCGCTTCTCCCCGGTGCGTGCCTCGTGGCGCTGGCGTTGATTCTCTACGGTGTCGGCGCGATTCCGCTCTTTCAGTTTGGCCTGCTCTACGCGCTGCACAGCGTGACCGGACTCGTCTTCGTCCTCACCAGCCCGTCGTTCCTGCCGAAAATTTCCACGCTGCCTGATTTGAAGAACCCGTTCAGCACGCCTGACACGCTTTGATTTCGGGCCGACGCAAAATGACGCCGGCAGCACACTGCACGTCTGGAGGCTTCCACGATTTTGGGGGCGTTCCCCTGGCTTTGAATTTCATTCCCGCCGCTCCGTCAGAAAGCACACGAGAAAATAACTCGCCGTGAAACCCAGCGCGACTTGCACGAGTCGCGCTGTTTTGTCGTCACGGCGGATTGGAAAACAAAATTATGGCACGTTCGTTTTTGAAAATTGTGTTCGGCATCTGTTGCGTCATCAGCCTCTCTGCTTTCGCGGCGGAGCCGAAGCGCGGCCCGGCCTACTACCAGGAGGACTTTCCGTTTCAGGGCGCGTGCATCGCGGCCAAAGGGCCGGGCAATAACGTGGCGATGAAGGGCTTCGCCATCCGCGTCGGGAATGACGCGAACATTTTGTGGGACACCGATCTGCTCCGCGTGGCGGCGGGTTGGACGGGCGGCTATCTCACGACGAAGGGCGTCACGTACGACGCCAGCCACGGCACGCATCCCTCGATTGTCGGCGAGCAGGCCTTCGGCACACGGCAGGGGCCGGGCTGGGCGAATGCGAAAGGCGAATTTACGGACAACCGCGCGGAACCATTCGGCCCGCTCGCGAAGGACTGGTGCCGCTGGGACGGCATGTATGTGAACGGCATGGATGTGGTGCTCGCTTACACCGTGCTGGGCACGAAAATTTTCGAGCAGCCTTCCAGTGTGACCAACAACGGCGCGGTCGGTTTCGTGCGCACGTTCCGCATTGATGCTGCAGCCAGGGATCTCACTGCCGTGATTGCGGACGCGGTGCAGGCGGAGACGGAAGCGAAGGACAACACCGTGACGCTCAAGTCCGGCACCAACGTGACGGTGGCTGCGCTCGTGGCTGCGCCCAAGGGCGTAAAACTCACGACCCGCGAGGGTCGGGTGTTGCTGACCATCGCGAAGGGAACCAAGAAGGCGCTGTTCAGCGTCGTGGTCTGGGGCGGTGCGGCGGAAAAATCCGGGCCGGCGGCGGCGCTGGTTTCTTCCGTGAAGCCGAAGCTCACCGACTTCGCCAAAGGCGGCCCCGCGCACTGGCCGCAATCGCTGCAAACCAACGGCGTGTTGAACACTAGCGCCACGCCCGATGGCGCGTATGTCACCGACTCGATCAGCGCGCCGATGCCGAATCCGTGGAACCGCCGCGTGCGTTTCGGTGGCCTGGACTTTTTCAAGGACGGCAAGCGCGCCGCGCTCTGCACACATGAGGGCGACATCTGGATCGTCGAGGGCATTGACGACACGCTGGCGAATCTCAAGTGGCGTCGTTTCGCGTCCGGCCAATACGAGACGCTCGGCCTCGTGATTGTCGATGACGTCATCTACACGTCGGGCCGCGATCAAATCACGCGCTACGTGGATTTGAACAAGGACGGTTCCGCCGACTTCTACGAGAACTTCAACAACGAGATTCAGTCCACCGAGGGCTTCCATGAGTTCGTCTTCGATTTGCAGACGGACAAGGCGGGCAACTTCTACTTCGCCAAGGCCAATCCCGTGAACAGCGGCGGTGGCGGCTTCGGCAACAACAAGGCGTCAGCGGGCAATGGCGTGGTCTGCTCGCACGCGGGCGGTCTGTTCAAGGTCAGCAAGGACGGGAAAAAATTTGAAGTGCTCGCACACGGCTTCCGTGCGCCGAACGGTATCGGCGTGAGCCGCGACGGCCAGGTGACGACGAGCGACAACGAAGGAACGTGGGTTCCCACCACGCCGATCAACTGGGTCAAGCCCGGCGGCTTCCACGGCGTGATCAACAACCTCACGCCCACGAATGTCGCCGCTGGTTTCATTCCACCGCTGGCGTGGTTGGCGAAAGATTACGACAACTCCGGCGGCGGTCAGATCGTCGTCACGAGTAAGAAGTGGGGACCGTTCGAGGGCGAATGGCTGCACGAGTCCTACGGCAAATCGAGCTTGTTCCTGATGATGAAAGAGCGCGCATCGAACGGGCTGATGCAGGGCGGGGTGGTAAAGTTCCCGCTCAAGTTCACATCGTCGGTCATGCGCGCGCGTTTCAACGAACGCGACGGACAACTCTACATCGCCGGCCTCAGCGAGTGGCAGAGCAACGCCTCGAAGAACACCGGCTTCGACCGCGTGCGCTACACCGGCAAGAAGGTTTATTCCGTGCGCGGCCTCAAAGTGTTGAAGAACGGCGTGGAACTGACTTTCACCGAACCGCTCGCCACCGACAGCGTGGCGGACGTGCAAAACTGGAGCGGCAAACGATGGAACTACGCGCGCACCAGCAGCTACGGCTCGCCGGAATTCTCGCTCGTGAACGACGCCAGCGGAAAACCGAAGAAGGGCCGCGACGTGATCAACATCACCGGCACGAAACTCTCCGCCGATGGCAAGACCGTGACGGTCGCGATCGCCGACTTCCAGCCCGTGATGCAGCAGACCATCCGCTGGAACCTCAAAGCTGCCGACGGCACGCCGGTCGCGCAGGAAGTCATGCACACCATCCACGCGCTGCCATGAACGTGCCCCCGGCATCCTGCCGGGTCGGGGCTGGGTGACTATGGAGGCTGCTCGACGAAGGAGGCGCGCTCGGACTGCGACGCCCCCGGCCCGGCGGGACGCCGGGGGCACATGGGAGCCTGCCCTTGATGATGGCGGCGTCCATCTCTAGCGTCTGATGCACAGGAGCGGCGGCTCGCTCCCAAACTTTTATGGCTCGGAAAATTTTCTCGTCGTTCATGTCGCGTGTGTTTGGAGCGCCGGCTTCCAGCACGGCGCGTTCGCCGCTCATCGTCGAGCCGTGCTGGAAGCCGGCGCTCCGGTGGAGTCTCGTTTGCGCGCTGGGTTTTCTGATGGTGGGCGCGCGGGCGGCGGACACCAACGGCTTCGCGGTGAAGTTCACTTCGGCGGATGGAAAAGTTGCGGACACGATGGTGCTGCCGAATCTCTGGCTCTACGTCGAGGGCGGGCACGCGGCGACGCCGTTTCTGCCGCCGGGAAAATTCACGGCGGTCTTCGAGGGCAGCATCAACGGGGACTTGCGCGCGAATTACATTTTCAAAGCCGAGGAATTGGGCGGCGTGCTGAAACTCGAAATCAACGGCAAGGTGGTGCTGGAGGCGGCGGCTCCGAATGCGTTGAGCCAGGCGGTGCAAGTCAACAAGGGCGCGAACGCGGTGCGCGCCACATTCACCAGCGCGGCGAGCGGTGATTCGTTCCTGCGCGTGGGCTGGACGGAGAAGGGGACGAACGTGAATCCGATTCCGAACGGGATCATCACGCACGCCGTGACGCCGGAGTTGCAGAAGGCGCAACTGGTTTATGAAGGGCGCACACTGTTCTTGGAGAATCGTTGCGCGAAGTGTCACACGGAAAAATTCACCTCACCCGTGCCGGAACTGGCGATGGACGCGCCGATGTTCGATGGCTTGGGCGGGCGGCGGAATTACGAGTGGCTGGCGAAATGGATTCTCGATCCGAAGTCCACGCGCGCGAGCGTTCACATGCCGAAGCTGTTGCATGGAGCGAAGGCGAAGGAGGACGCGGAGGCGATGGCGGCGTATCTGATGACGCTGAACACGGAGCCGCCGGTGCCGATGATCAAGCGCGCCGCACCCTTCGGATACAACGGCCAGGCGGTGGATGAAATCGCCAAACGCTCCGGCGTCGGAGCCAAGGCGGTCGGTGAAAGCACCGAGGCCCCGGCGGATTCAAACCACGAGCGCAAGCCGATCTTCGAGCGATTGCATTGCGTCAGTTGCCACAACGCACCGGACCAGTCGGCGGTGGATGCGGCGAAGATTTCGCTCACGCACGTCGGCGAGAAATTCAGTGCGGGCAAGCTGGCTGAGTTTCTTAAAACGCCCGAGCAGCATTTCGCGTGGATTCGGATGCCGAACTTCAAGCTGGCCGACGCCGAGGCGAAGGAGCTTGCCGAGTTTCTGCTGAAGCACGCGGACAAGGCCGAGGCGAAAGCCGCGCCCACGGACAAGGCGATCATTGAACGCGGCCAGTTGCTCGTGCAGAGCGCGGGCTGCCTGAACTGTCACGGGGCGTCAAAGCTGGAGAATAAATTCAGCGCGCCGGGTCTCGCGAAGTTGGCGAAGGAAGCGAAGGAAGCGAAGGGCTGCCTGGCCGAGAAGCGCGATGACAAGTCGAAAGCACCCGACTTCGCCTTCAGCGCGAAGGAGCAT
>JBBQYK010000062.1:0-16725 GCA_038208765.1 Verrucomicrobiota bacterium | reverse complement strand
AAGCAACTGGCGATTCTCGACGCGTTCGGGAAGCTGGAACCACGGCGCGAGGAGTTTGCGGCACTCGTTCGTGAGCGGGCGCGCGTGGAGACGGAAAAGTCCGCGCTCATCGTGGATGAAAAAACTTACGCGCAACAACTCGACCTCCTCCGCTTTCAAGTCCGCGAGATCGAAGGCGCGAAACTTCAGCCCGGCGAGGACGAACAAGTGGAGGCTGAACATCAGCGCGCGAGCAATTCCGCGCGCCTGCTCGAACTCACGCAGAGCGCGCTCGGGTTGTTGAGCGAGGACGACAGCTCGGTGCTCGCGCAGGCCGGCGCGCTGGGCCGCGTGTTGCATGATCTCCAGCGCGTGGACGGCGGCGCGCAGCCGCTCGTGTCCGCGCACGACCAGAGCATCGCCGCGTTGCGGGAATTGCAGAGCGAGTTGTCGCGCTACGCCGACGCCGTGGAACTCGATCCGGCGCGTCTGGCCGAACTCGAAGAGCGTTTGAATCTCCTCCAGAGCCTGAAGCGCAAATACGGATCGACGCTCGACGACGTAATCGCCTTTGGCGCGGAGGCGAAGCAAAAACTGCAATCGCTGGAGCAGCGGGACGCGGAACTGGCCCGCCTCAATGCGGCGTTGCAAAAGCTCGACCGCGAATTGCAGAGCACCGGCCAGCAGCTTTCCGCCGAGCGCAAGAAACTGATCCCCAAGTTGAGCAAAGCCGTGGCGAAAGAACTCGGCGCGCTCGGCTTTGCCCAGAGCCAGTTCGACGTGGCCCTGACGCTCAGCTCTCAACCCTCAACTCCCAACTTATCCGGCCTCGACACGATTGAATTTCAGTTCGCGCCCAACCCCGGCGAACCCGCGCGCCCGCTCCGCGCCATCGCCTCCTCCGGCGAAATGGCCCGCGTGATGTTGGCCCTCAAGACCGTGCTCGCCAGCGAGGATGAGGTGCCCGTGCTCGTGTTCGATGAAGTGGACGCCAACGTCGGCGGCGAGACCGCGAACGCCGTCGGCGAAAAGATGAAACAGATCGCCCGCACGCATCAGGTGCTGTGCATCACGCACCTCGCGCCCGTGGCCGCGCACGCCGACGCGCATTACGTGGTGACGAAACAAGTGCGCGACGGCCGCACGATTTCCGAGATCGAGTTGCTGAACAAATCAGCACGCGTGGAAGAACTGGCGCGCATGTTGGGCGGCGGCAGTAGCGCGGCGAGGAAGCACGCCGAGGCGCTGTTGCGCTGATCGCGCGCTGGCCGGGCATCGCTGGCCTCAGCGCGCCGGAGTAAGGCGTGAGCAGTTCGAGAATGTAGCGGCAGGCATCCTGCCTGCCAGTGAGGGCCGGCTTCCAGCCGCCCGGAAAAATGGCAGACCTTGAGAGGCGGATCGAAGTAACTGCGTGCTTCTCACTTCAACGCCTCGTCCCGCCGGGCTAGAAGCCACGGCTCACCGTCAGCCAGGATGGCTGACGCCACATTTTCAGACCAGTTCGTAGCCCGGCGCGCTGAGGACCGCGACGCCCCACCCTCTGTCCCGCCTCAGGACTTGCTCCAGGCATCCGCGCCGCACACTCTTCGCGCATGAATTTTCAAAGCCTGTTCACCGTGACCATCATTGCCGTCACGGCTTTCTTCAGTCGCGCGGCCGAGATACGTCCGGCCAACGTCCAGCGCCCCGACGGCTCCATTCACCTGCTCGCCACCAACGCCGTCGTGCAGGGGAAGACCATTCGCTACGAGCCGCAGCCGCACAAGAACACCATCGGCTACTGGACGAAGGCGGACGACTGGGTCAGTTGGGATTTCAAAGTGACGCAGCCCGGCAAGTTTGACGTGACGCTCACGCAGTCCTGCGGCCAGGGCAGCGGCGGCAGCGAGGTGAATTTCTCCATCGGCGATCAGGTGATCCGGGATGTGGTGCCGGAGACCGGTTCCTTCACCACCTGGACCAACCGTGTCATCGGCACGTTCACGCTGGAGCGCGCGGGTGAATTTCAAATCTCCGTGAAGCCCGCAAAAAAACCCGGCCTCGCGGTGATGGATTTGCGCGCCATTACGTTGAGGCCGGTGAAATGATTTGTTAGCTCAGAAACGCCACGTCGCCGTCACACCGCCGCCGGCGTCGAGCTTCTCGTATTCGGCCACGAGCGAGTTCTTCGCGTCGGACCAACTGTAGCCCACGAAGCCGCGCACGGAGAAGTTCTCGCACGGATACCAGCCGACCGAGACGCCGGTGGCATGGATGAGGTAATTGTCCGTGTGCGCAAAGTCATTGTACTGGAAGCGATAGTACGGCTGCACCGCCGTCGAGCACGGCAGCGCCACGGTGTAGGCGGCGAGGAAGGTGTGCTCCCAACGCTCGCTGCGGTCGTCGCGGACCTTCACGCTCAAATTGGACGGCAGATCCACCAGCGGCGCGTCCTCGTCCGTGAAGTGGTAGCTGCCGAGATAGGCGAACGAAAGCTGGCTGCGGTTGCAGACGCGGAAGTTCCGCTGCGCGGACCAGCGCGGCGACACGTCGGAATAAAACTCGTCGTAGTTGTGCTGCCGCAAATCCTTGAAACCAAGGAGCCGCGTGTAGTCGAGGCCGAGGCCGAATTGATAGTGCCGGGTCTGCGCGGTGAGGTTCGCGAAGAACGTGGAGGAATCGAAGTCGAAGTCCTCCGCATCGTATTGCACCGGACGGCCCGTGGAGCTGATTTGCTCGAGCACCTTGTCGTTCCCGAAATAGTTGTAGAACTGGTGGCGGTAGCCCAGTTCGCCCCGGTAGGAGGCGAAACGCGTGAGGTACGGCTTCGTCATCAGCGCGCCTTCCACGGTGGTGATGGCCACGCCCGCTTCCTCCTCGTCGTGCTCGGTGTAGAGCATGTTGTCCGTGTAAAAAGCCTGGGCATCCACGCTGGCGCGGAGCCACGGGTTTTTCTTCACGCGCAACACGGACTGCGGGCCGACGTCCTCGCTCTCACCATCGTAAAGCGCAGGGAGCGCGTCGCCAGGCTGCAGCGCGGGCAAGGCGTTTTCCGTGGCACGCTGAGCACGCGTGGTGTCGGACTGGTTGACGCCCGGATTGATCTGAGCCTGGGCGACAACCATCGCTGCTCCAGTGGCCAGGATGATGAAGATTTTTTTCATGGCACTTATCATTGGGGGTTCTTGAACTGCTGCTGGGCGCGATAGGCGCCGTAGCCGAGAACGATTTTTCCGCCGGGCAGGAACACCTGGTCCGCCTGCGGATTGAAGATAACAGGCGCGATGAGACCGTTCTGCGGGAGGAGCGGATTGATGGCCAGCGGATCATTCGCCGAACCGACGCGACCGATCATCACGCCGGTCTCTTCAAAATTGCCGGAGATGATGGCGATGCGTTGCTTGGAGATTTCGTTGTTCACGTCACCGAGGGAAGGCAGCGGCGTGGAGAAACCGTTCACGAGCTGCGAGCCTTCGACGAGTTTGGCGAGGTCCACTTTGACCACCGGACCAAAGGCCTGCGCGCCCGCCGGGACATAGACCATGTCGCCCGCCGTGAGCGTGAGGCTCTGGCCGTTGGGGAGGGTGATGGTCCCCTTCCCTTCGAGCAGAATGCACTTGAAGCCGCCATCAGGCGTCGAAGCCACGATGAGCGTGGTGCCGAGCACCGCCGCGCTCGCGCCGGCGGATTTAATTGTGCCGCCACCACGACCGGCGGGGGAATGGAACAGCACGCTGCCTTTTTCCAAGTTCAGCACGCGTCCACTTTGCTCGAAGGAAAAAATCGTGTTCGCGCCGATGCGGGTGTGGGTGTTGTCCGCGGCCTTGAGTTCCGCGCGCGACTTGGCGCCGGTGCGAATTTTGTCAGGGGCGCGCACGGTGTCGTTGGCCTTGGCGTCCTTCTCGGCAGCCTGCGGGGCGGCGACTTTCACCTCGTTGACGACTTGCACGAGCGTGCTCTCGCGCAACTCCGCCGCGACGATCGAGACGGCGGCGATCAGGGTGAAAAGTAGAAATTTCAGTTTCATAACAGCTCCTATTTGACGGCCAACGAATGTCACAGCACACGGCGCAATGCAACGCGGAACAACGGGCGTAACATTCGTTGTCTGGCGGAACCGGATTCTTAACCACGGATTTCATGGATGGCGCGGATGAAGAATTCCAAATCCGTGTCATCCGTGAAATCCGTGGTTAAAAACTTTTACCGGTCCCCCGCCTTGCTTGTCATCAGCCTCTCCGCTAAATCAGCCCGCCAACGAGCATGAGTTCACTACGCATCATCGGCATCATCCCGGCGCGCTACGCTTCGACGCGTTTTCCAGGCAAGCCGTTGCATCCCATCGCCGGGAAGCCGCTCATCCAGCGCGTGGTCGAGCAGTGCCGGAAGGCGCAGTCATTGAGCGACGTGATCGTGGCGACGGACGACACGCGCATCGCCGAGGTCGCGCGGCAGTTTTGCCGGGTGGAAATGACGCGGGAAGATCATCCCAGCGGATCAGACCGCATCGCGGAAGTCGCGGCGCGGCTGGACTGCGACGCGGTGGTGAACATCCAGGGCGACGAGCCATTGATTGATCCGGCGGTGATTGATGCGGTCGCCGCAGCGTTGCAAAGCAGTGAAATGTCCACCGCCGCCACGGCGGTTCGCAGCGTGGAAGACTACGAATCGGCGAACGTCGTGAAAGTCGTTGTCAGCACTTCGGGCCGCGCCATATATTTTTCGCGGCGCACGATTCCGTATGTCCGAGAGGCCGCCAGTCGTTCGAACAGCGAACAGTTGGCGGCGTTTCCTTTTTTGAAGCACCTCGGCATCTACGGATACCGGCGCGAGACACTGTTGCGGCTGGTGCAGTTCCCGGTGTCACCACTGGAGAACGCGGAGAAGCTGGAGCAGTTGCGCGCGCTGGAAAACGGCATCGAGATCGCGGTCGTGACGGTGAATTATGACAGCGTGGGCGTGGATGTGCCGGGCGATGTGGAGCGGGTGGAGGCGTTGTTGCGGAAAAGTAATCAGTGATCAGTAAAACAGTGACGGATCATTCGTGCGACGACGCCACTGATTACTCATCACTGACTACTGATTACTGGACCTGAAATGAAATACATCTTCGTAACCGGCGGCGTAGTAAGTTCGCTCGGCAAGGGCCTGACAGCCGCCGCGCTCGGCACGCTGCTCGAAAATCGCGGCCTCAAAGTCACGCTGCAAAAGTTCGACCCCTACCTGAACGTCGATCCCGGCACCATGTCGCCCTACCAGCATGGCGAAGTGTATGTGCTCGACGACGGCGCGGAGACCGACCTCGACCTCGGCCATTACGAACGCTTCACCAACGTCAGCCTCACGCGCCTGAACAATCTGACCAGCGGACAGGTTTATCAGACCGTGCTGAACAACGAGCGCGAGGGAAAATATCTCGGCAAGACCGTGCAGGTCATTCCACACGTCACGGATGAAATCCAGTCGCGCATCTACCAGCTCGCCGAACGTTCGAAGGCCGACGTGATGATCACCGAGATCGGCGGCACGACCGGCGACATCGAGGGGCTGCCCTTCCTCGAAGCCATCCGCGAGTTCGCGCTCGATGTCGGGCCGCAGAACGCGATTTTCATCCACGTCACCTACGTGCCTTACATCAAGGCGGCGGGTGAACTGAAGACCAAGCCCACGCAGCAATCCGTGGCGAAGCTGCGCGAGATCGGCATCACGCCGCAGATTCTGGCCGCCCGCTGCGAGTACCCGCTGGACAAGGAATTGCGCCAGAAAATTTCCATGTTCTGCAACGTGCCGTACGAGGCCGTGATCGAGGTCAAGGACGTGGACCATTCCATCTACGAACTGCCGCTCATGCTCCAGCGCGAGCGCATGGACGACCTCGTCTGCCGCCTGCTCCACCTCGATACGCCGGTCGCGAACATGGCGCACTGGCAGGAAATCATCCGCAAGATCATCGCGCCCGCGCACCGCGTCCGAATCGGCGTGGTCGGCAAATACATCGAGCTGCAAGACGCCTACAAATCCGTTTATGAGGCCGTGATGCACGGCGGCATCGCCAACGACTGCGGCGTGGAACTCGTGAAGCTCGACGCTGAGGACATCGAACGTCAAGGGCCGGACAACGTGCTGAAAGGTCTCGGCGGCATCCTCGTCCCAGGCGGTTTCGGCGAGCGCGGCATTGAGGGAAAAATTCTCGCCGCGAAATACGCGCGTGAGCACAAGGTGCCTTACCTCGGCCTCTGCCTCGGAATGCAGATCGCGACCATCGAGTTCGCGCGCAACGTGCTCGGCTTGGAGAAGGCGCACTCAACGGAGTTCGATCCCAAGACACCGCATCCCGTCATCGCCTTGCAGGAGGAACAAAAAAACGTGACCAAAAAAGGCGGCACCATGCGCCTCGGCCTCACGCCCTCACAACTCAAGCCCGACTCGCTCGCGGCGAAACTCTACGGCGCGTTCGTCATCCACGAGCGCCACCGCCACCGCTTCGAGTTCAACAACAAGTATCGCGAGCAGTTCGAGCAGGCCGGCTTCATCCTCAGCGGCACCACGCCCGACGGCAAGCTGGTCGAGATGATTGAAATTCCCGCGCACCCGTTCTACATCGCGTCGCAGTTTCACCCGGAGTTTCAGAGCAAGCCGCACCAGCCGCATCCGCTGTTCAAGGGCTTCATCGCGGCGGCGCACGCGTTCATACATCACCGGCCGTTGTGAGGCGCGGCGCGCATGAACTTCTTCACCATCATTGAGCGGGAAGCGAGTTCACGGAAACTTCCCTACTTGGTGATCGGCGGTTATGCCGTCATTGCTCACGGTTATCCGCGGCTGACGTTTGACTTTGATCTGGCCGTGGAGCGCACCAAGGAAGCCGCCTGGCTCGAATGCGCCGCCGCCCTCGGCTACACGACGAAGCAGCACCACGGCTCGTTCCTGCAACTGGTGTCCGCATGTGAGCAATGGCCGCTCGACCTGATGCTGCTGAACGAGCAGACCTTTTCCAAAATGTTCCAGTCGTCCGAATCACGCCGCGTCGGGGAAAGCGCGGGTGGAGGCGTGGCGCGTGTTCCCTGTGTGGCTCATCTGATTGCGCTCAAAGTTCACGCCCTGCACCACGGCCACGCGGGGCGGTTTCTCAAAGACTTCGAGGACGTGATTGAACTCGTGCAGCGCAACAAAATTGATTTGTCAGGCGCGGAAATGCAGGAGACGTTCCGCCGGTATGGAACACCCGAACTGCACGACAAAATCCGCCGACGCTGCGAGGGCGAGTGATTTGTTCGACGGCATGGAGTTCCCCATCGAACCGAATTTCGTTTCTCATCTTCCTTCCGCAGACCTGTATACCGTCTATCTGGCTTGCGAGGAGATGCTGCCGATGGCGCTGGAAGCCAACGCCCGTTTCCCCCGCGTCACGCTTCCCTTTCCTGAATTCACGCTCTGAACCGCGGCGTTTAGCTCCGCGCTCGACTCGCGTTTCGCCCTCTGTCACTTTCCCGCCAATGGATTCAAAAAAGCTCGCGCTGCTCTGCCAGAAATTCGCGGATGACAAGAAGGCCGAAGACATCGTCGCACTCGACGTGCGCAAATTGTCCTCGGTCGCCGATTACTTTGTCATCTGCTCCGGCACCAGCGAGCCGCACTTGCGCGCCATCTCCGACGCCATCATCAACGGCTTGCGAGATGAACACGACCTCCGCCCGCGCGCCATTGACGGCACGCTGCAAACCTCGTGGATCGTCATGGATTACTTCGATGTCATCGTGCATGTGATGAAAACCGACGTGCGCGAGAGGTATGACCTCGAAGCATTGTGGAGTGACGCGCCGCAGCTCAAAATCGGCGCAGCCAAGTCCGCGACCAAAGCTCCCGCCAAGCCCCGCAAGCCGAGCGCGAAGAAGAAGGCGAAGTAACCCGGCGTCGGCAAATCGCGGCCATCTACAAACCGTCCGCCCGCGGCAGCAACAGTCCCGTTGTCGCCGCCTCTTTCCGGATCGGCGCGAACGTCTTCCGATGCACCGCACACGGCCCGTGCCGCGCCAGCGCGGCGAGATGATTTTTCGTACCGTAGCCTTTGTGCTCGGCGAAGGCGTACTCCGGCCATTGCCGGTCAAATTCCACCATCATCCGGTCACGCGTCACCTTCGCCAGCACGCTCGCGGCGGCGATGGAGTAGCTCTTCGCGTCGCCCTCGATAATGGGCGTCTGCTCGCCGCGCGCGCTGGAGCGCTGATGCCCGTCGATGAGCGCGTGGAAAGGAGCGGGATTCAGCCGCGCCAGCGCCTCGTTCATCGCGCGGAAGGTCGCTTGCAAAATGTTGATTTCGTCGATGACCGCGTGGTCGCTCCACGCGATGGCGTAACGCACTTCGATCCGCGACGTGAGCACGGCAAAAAATTTCTCCCGTTCCTCCGCCGTGAGTTGTTTGGAATCGTTCAGTCCGTGCAGCGCGCGCGGCAGTCCCCGTTCAATCCACTCCAAGGGAAACATCACTGCCGCCGCCACGACCGGCCCGGCCAGCGGCCCGCGCCCCGCCTCGTCCACGCCCGCGATGAGCGTGCAGCCGCGCTTGAACAGTTCACGCTCGTAGCGGAATCGGGACTGGCCGGATGGTTGCAACACGCGCCTCGAAATTACCGGCGTGCGAGGCCGGAGCAATCCGGAAATCCGAAGGCCGGCGCAGCACTTTGAACGGAGGGGCGCGCCTGCGTTCGAGGGTCAGAGTTCAAAGTTCCTCCGCCCTTGTTCACTGCCTCGTCCGCTTCCGCTTAAGGTTCCGTGCCGAGGGCGCAGGAATCCCGGCGGCCAGCCGGCGGGCCTCGGCCTTGGCGGCCTTCTCCGCGTCCTTGGCCTTCTTGGTCCGGTCGGCTTCTTCCACGGCCTCCACGGCGGCGCGGACGTCCTTGCGGAACTTTTCCATGCCCTGATCGAAGGCGGCGGAGATGGGGAGCACCGGCACTTTCTTCACCTTCTTCTTGAAGGTCTTGAGGTTCGTTTCGGCGGCGGCCTCGTCCATCTTGTTGGCCACGATGAGGCGCGTCTTGTCGAGCATCTCGGGGTTGTAGAGTTCGAGTTCCTGGAGGAGCTGATGGTAGTCATCCCACGGCTCGCGCGCGTCGGTGCCGGCCATGTCGAGGAGGATGACGAGGACCTTGCACCGCTGAATGTGACGGAGGAAGGCGTGGCCGAGGCCGACGTTCTCATGCGCGCCCTCGATGAGTCCCGGCACGTCGCAGACGACGAGGCGGCGGAAGTCGGGGAATTCCATGACACCAATCTGCGGGTGCAAGGTGGTGAAGGGATAGGACGCGACCTTGGGATGCGCCTTGGAGACGGCGGTGAGCAAGGTCGATTTGCCCGCGTTCGGGTAGCCCACGAGGCCGATGTCGGCCACGGTGCGCAGCTCGAAGAGGAATTCGCCTTCGTCGCCGGCCTCGCCGGGTTGGGCGAAGCGCGGGGACTGGCGCGCGGCGGTGGCGAAGTTGCGATTGCCGAGGCCGCCGCGTCCGGCCTTGCAGAGGACGTAGCGCTGGCCGTTCTCGGTGAGGTCGGCGACGAGTTCGCCCTTGGGCTGATCCTTGGCGGAGGTGGGGAGGGCTTCGTCGGCGAGATCGTATTCCGCCGCCACCTGGCCGCCGGCAAAACGGATGATAGGGCGCTGGGTGGAGGCGGATTGAATGAGATTCTCGTCGCGCGGCTCGGGCGCCTCGTCGTCTTCGTCCTCGTCGGTCTCGATGGGTTTGGTGTCGCGAATCTTCCACACGAGCGTGCCGCACGGGACGGGGATGATGATGTCCTTGCCCGCGCCGCCGTCCATGCCCTTGCCCATGCCCTGCTCGCCGTCCTCGGCGATGAGTCGCGGGCGGTAATATTGGTTGATGAGGTTGTTGAGGTCGTGGCTGGCCTCGAGAATGACGTCGCCGCCGCGCCCGCCATTGCCGCCGGAGGGGCCGCCCTTGGGGCGATAAGCCTCGCGAATAAATGCAACCGCGCCCTTCCCGCCGTGACCGGCGCGGGCATACACCTTGATTTGATCGATGAACATCGGGGGCGGAAACTAGCAGACGCGCGCCGGATGGGAATGGGTAATTGCCGCGCGACGCAGCGGGGCAAGTTTCAACTTCCCAAACCAAGACCCAAACAAAGCTCACAATTCCAAACTCCAAGTTCCCCGGTTGCGCGGGCGGAGCCTGCAAAGTTCCACCTTTCCATTCCGCTGACTTTTCCCATTTCTCCCGAAGTGAAGCCAGGGGAATGGAAGTCAGCGGAATGGGGAGGACTTTGGTTTTTGGGATTTGGAATTTGCCCTCTCCTCGCCAGCGTGCTTACGTCTGCGCCTTTAGAGACCTTGAAACTCGTGGCCGCCAAACTTCGCCGTGCTTTCACGCTGTCCGCCCTCGCGCTGCTCGCGGGCGGGACGGCGCAGGCCCAACTGCCGCCGCCCGACCGCATCCTCAGCGAGCCGCGCCCAGCGCTCCTGCACCTCGGCCCGCTGGATGTCCACGCGCGCGCCTCATCGTCTTTCGTGTACGACGACAACATCAGCCTGCACGACCGCCCGCGCACCGGCACGCAAATCGGCGGCCTCGGAACCGGGCAGGCGCAGGAGCCGCTGGGGGATGACTTCATCTTCACCTTCAGCCCCGGCATCGTGTTCAACAAAGCGGCGACGCTGGAGGATTCGCGCACAGCCTTCGCGCTGGTTTACAGCCCGTCGTTCATCTTCTTCCTCAAGAACTCGGACCAGAACTCGCTCAACCACGACGCGAGACTGAACGCGGGCTACGCCTTCACCAAGCTCACGCTCGGGCTGGTGCAGAACTTTTCCTCGACTGAAGGCGGCGTGGTCGATGTAGGTGACCGCGTGAAGCAGAAGAGTTACCACACCGGTCTCACCGTGCGCTACGAACTGACGGAGAAAACCTACCTACTACTCGACGGCGCGTATCGGTTGACGGATTACGAGACGCTGACGGACTCGCAGGAATGGACGGTGACGCCCACCGCGAACTACCAGATCACCCCCAAGGTCACACTCGGCCTCGGCGTCACCGTGGGGCAGTTGTTTGTGGAGGAGCAGATCCTGCGGCCCGGCACTACGAACCAGGTGACCAGCGAAACGCGCGTGCAGACCTACGTGGGGCCGACGCTGCGCGCCAGCTACAAGACCACGGAGAAGACCGACGTAAGCCTCTCCCTCGGCGGCGAGTGGCGGAAGTATGATGATGGCAGCGATTCGTTCGGCCCCGTGTTTTCGCTCGCGGGAAGCTACCGGCCGTTCGAGGGCACGAGCTTCACCATCGAGGGACATCGTCGGCAGCAGAACTCCGCCGTGATCAACGGCGCGAATTTCATCACCACCGGCAGCACGCTCGGGTCGCGGCAGCGGCTGCGGGAAAATTTGTTCGGCACGCTGGCCTTGACCTACGACCATTCCGACTACGAGCCGACCCGCGACGACGTGCAGACGGACCGGGCCGATGATTACTTCTTGCTGCGCTGCGGGCTGGAGGCAATTCTGGGGCGGAGCTGGTCCTTAGGCGTATTCTACCAATACCGCGAAAACATCTCGACGGATGAAAATTACAGCTTCCAGAACAACCAGGTTGGCATTCAGGCGGCCTGGGGTTATTGACCTTAAAGTGATGAATGTGTGGAAAATGCTTTTCGTGCTCGCGCTGGCCTTGGGCGGCGCGCGGGTGACCGCCGCTGATGCGACTCCCGCCGTCAGCACCAACGCCCGCCCCGACTACATCCTCGCCGCGAACGATGTCGTGGCCGTGATCGTGTACCAGGAGGAGGACTTGAGCGCGAAGGTCCGCGTGTCGAAGGACGGCTCCATCGTGCTGCCCTTGCTCGGCGCCGTGACCATCGGCGGCAAGACGCGCGAGGCGGCGGCGCGGATGATTCGTGATTTGCTCGCGGAGAAATATCTCGTCAGCCCGCAGGTCTCGCTCGACATCGCGGAGTACGCCAAGCGCCGCTTCACCGTGCTCGGCCAGGTCGCGCGCCCCGGCAGCTACGAAATGCCCGGCGATGAATCGGTGAACCTCCTGCAAGCCATCTCGATGGCCGGCGGCTATTCCCGTCTCGGCACCGGACGCGGCGTGAATGTCCAGCGCGGCCAAGGTCCCGACAAAAAAAGCTTCCGGCTCGACGCCGACGCGATGGCCAAGGACAAGGACGTGAAGATTTTTGAAGTCGAAGCCGACGACACCATCACCATCGGCGAGAAAATTTTCTGATATGCCCGCGACTCCCCCCGTGCCGCGTCCGCCCGCACCCGCCACCGGCTTCGATGTGAAGCGCCTTTACCACACGCTCATCGAGCGCGCGTGGCTCGTCGCCATCTGCCTCGTGCTCGCGGTGCTGGTCACCGCCGGCTACATCCAGCGCCAGCCCGTGCTCTACGCCGCCGCGGCCGTGGTGCAAATCGAGCAGGAGGAGACGCGCGTGGTGAAGGTGGAAAAATTCCAGGCCGACGACCTGCGCTGGATGGACGCGCTCCGCACCATTGAGCAGACGATCAAAGGCCGCGCCGTGCTGGAGCGCGTGGCCGAGACGCTCAAGCTCGGGCAGAACCCGTCCTTCTACGCCGGCCCCGACGAGCCCACGAAAGAGCAACTGGCCTCCAAGCTCGAGCGCATGGTGAAGGTGACGCTGCGCAAAGGCACGCGCCTGATCGATGTTGTGGCCGTCCATCCCAATCCGGATCTAGCTGCGAAGATCGCCAACACCGTCGTCACCGAATACGTCACGATGGGTTACGAGCAGAACTTTGCCGTGTCCGAAGAGGCGACGAGTTTTCTGAACAAGGAAGGGCGGCGCTTGAAGCTAAGCATGGATGAGACCGAGAACGCCTTGCAGGCGTTCCGGGATCGCACCAAGTCCGTGTCGCTTGAGGAGCGCAACGACATCGTGACCGCGCGCCTCAAGGAATTGAACGGCAAGCTCACCGAGGTCAACTCCATGGTGCTGCGCCTGCGCGCCGAACTCGCCCAAGTTGAGAAGCTCGGCACCAACGTCGAGGCGTTGCTCGTGCTGCCCGCCGTCACGGCCGATTCCTCCGTGGCCCAGGCGCGTGGTGCGCTGACCAAACTCGACAGCGATTTCGCCAGCCTCAAGGGCCGCTATAAATTCGCCCACCCGAAATACATCCAGATGGAAAAGGAGATGGAGACGTGGCGCATGGCCGTCACCAACGCGGTCTTGAAGGTGCCGCAAAGTTTTCGTTCCGCTTACGAGAGCGCGACCGCCTCGGAGAAAGCCTTGCAGGATGAACTCGCGCGCCAGGAGGAAACCTCGCGCCAGCTCACAAAAGATTTGACCGAGTACCAGCGTCTCGCCCGCGACGTGGAAGGCCACCGCTCGCTCTACGACGCCGTGCAGCAACGGTTGAAAGAAGCCGCGTTAACCCGCGAACTGAAGCCGAGCAAAGTGCAGTTGAACTCGCGCGCCACCCCGCCGGCGCTCCCGTTCTCGCCGGACAAGATGAGCCTGATGATTCGTGGCACCATCGCCGGACTCTTCCTGGGCGTGCTGCTCGCGCTGGGCCTGAACGCGCTCGACAGCTCGCTCAAGAGCGTGGACGACGCGGAGGAATATCTGCACCTGCCCGTGTTGAGCACCGTGCCCAAAGCGCCGAAAGGCGCGAGCGTGCTCGTCGTGAACAACGACGCCCAGACCCCGAGCGCCGAAGCCTTCCGCACGCTTCGCACCTCCGTGGCCATGCTGGGCCGGACCGAGGAACGGCGCACGTTCCTGTTCACCAGCGCGCTGCCGCAGGAAGGAAAAACTTTCTGCTCGCTCAACTTCTCCCTCGCGCTCGCGCAACAAGGACTCAAGACCCTGGTCATTGACGGCGACCTCCGCCGCCCCGCGATTGAAAAGTCGCTCGTGCCCGACGGCCCGCGCCGCGCCGGCGTGACCGACTACCTCACCGGCCAGAAAAAGTTCGATGAATTGGTCCAGCAGCACGGACACGAAAACTTTTTCTACCTGGCCGCCGGCACGCCCGCGCCCAATCCCGCCGAACTGCTCGGGCGGAGCAATTTCGACGCGCTGATCGAGGAGGCGTTGCAAAAGTTTGACCGCGTGGTCGTGGACTCCGCGCCCATTCATGCCGTGAGCGACACCCTGCTCATGCTCCACAAAGTGCGGACCGTCTGCCTCGTCATCCGCTCCGGCAAGACGCCGCGCAAGGCCGTGGGCCGCGCCGTGGAACTGCTCTACAAGGCCGAGGCCCCGCTGGCCGGCGTGATCCTGAACCGCCAGTCTCGCCGCCGTTTTACCGGCGGCTACGATCCCTATTACTCTTACTCGTACGACGGGAAGTATGCCGAGAAGGGCGTGTACGGCGCGAAGTAGCGGGCGGCGCGGTTGCTGAACTATTTTTCCCGCGCCATTTTTCACTCCGCTTGAAGTTCCGTGGAACGCGTGCCGTCGAACTCAGCACTATGCTCCGCCCGACTTTGCTGCTGGCTTTCTTTCTCACGGCGCTGCTCTGCGCCGCCGCCCCCGAGAAGCGCACGCTCTACGTCCAGGTGATTCTCGGCTGCGATCAGGACAAGCCCTCCAATCCCGCCCACAAGGAAATCGGTCCCAAGCTCGCCGCCAAACTCTCGCCGGTTTTCCGCTGGAAACATTACTGGGAGACGGAGCGGAAAAAGATCGAGTTTGACCCGGCCAAAGTCACCAAGGTCGAACTGGCCAACCAGCGCACGCTGGAAATCGAGCGGCTCAAGACCGGCGAGTTCGAGGTGCGCCTGCTCCGCAAGAGCGGTCTCGTGACCAAGACGCGTCAGCCCGGCAAAGGCGGCATGGCCATCCTCGGCGGCGAGGAGTCGAGCAAGGACTCGTTCTTCGTCGTGATCCGCTCGGACGAACCGGTGAATCGCGAGTGAATCGCCTGTTAGATTGCCACGCCCCGCAAGAACCCGCCTTGCTGTGGATCGCCAGGAATGTTTAATTCCCTCTCAATCGCATCATGATTCTAATAAACAATTTCCGTAAATTCAGCTTGGTTGCTCTCGTCACCGTCGCTGTGATCCTGCTCGCGCCGCGCCGCGTCATTGCCGCCGAGCCGCCCTCGAAGGCCGCCGCCACCAATGCCGTCACCGTCCGGCTCCAGGCCATGATCGCGAAGATCAACGCCAAGCTCCAGGCCGGCCAGCGCAGCGCCACGGACCTCGCCGAAGACATGAAGGCCTTCGACACCTTCATCGCCGAGCGCAAGTCGGACAAAAGCCCGGAGATGGCGCAAGTCGTCTGGATGAAGGCCATGCTTTACCTGCAAGTGCTGGATGATTCGGCGAAAGCCGTCGAAGGCATAAATCTGGTGATCAAAGATTTCCCCGGCACGCCCTACGCGAAACAGGCGGCCGAAGTGCTGCCGCAGATCGAAAAGCTCGAGGCCATGAAAGCCATCCAGCGCTCGCTCGTGGTCGGCCAACCCTTTCCCGATTTTCAGGAGAAAGATTTGGACGGCAAACCGCTCTCCGTTTCGCGCTTCAAAGGCAAAGTATTGCTCGTGGATTTCTGGGCCACCTGGTGCGGGCCGTGCCGTGTCGAGTTGCCGAACGTCCTCGCCACCTACGAGAAGCATCACAAAAAAGGCTTCGAGATTCTCGGCATCAGCCTCGACCAGGACGCTGCGGCCATGAAGCAGTTCATGGCCAACAACAAGATGACCTGGCCGCAATACTTCGACGGCCTGCTGTGGCAGAACAAGCTCGCCGTGCGGTACGGCGTGAACAGCATCCCCGCCACTTACCTCCTCGACGCGCAGGGAAAAATTATCGCGCGCGACTTGCGCGGGGACGATTTGGAGAAGGCCGTGGCCAAGGCGCTGGCGAAGAAATGAACCGGTCCCAGTGGCCAGCCGGAAGTCCCGCCGCCACTGATTTACGGGGACGCCACCCGCAGCCTGATGCGGGCGAGGGACACCGCGCCGGGCAGCGTCCCGCGAAACGGCGGATACTTGCCCGTGGCCCGGCCCTGCGCGTGCCATTCCGTGAACTGCAACACGGCCTCATCGGAGACCAAGAAGACGCACAGGAAAAAGCTGCCGCCGGTGGGAGCACCATATTCATTCGCACTGCCGGACCAGCTCCCGCCGTCCACGATGACCGGCGGCAGTTTCGGCGAGAACACGCTCCGTCCCGAATCCACCACGAGCATCAACCGGCTGCCGGGCGGCAACGAGCCACAACGACCGGAGGCGCGAAACCGGCGGGAGACGGCCTCGCCGTCACGCGGAGAATCAAACTCAGCCCACACTGCTCCAGCTTCCGGCGGCGCCACCACTGGACTCGCCGCTGGGGCTGCGGATTGAAGTGGTGGCAGCGGCTCGGCTACGGCCTCCGCCGTGGTGGGAGAATTTGCCGCACTCACGACTGTGGCCGGGCTGACGGAATCCTGACCAAGCCACAGCCACACCCCGAGCACGACCAGGGCGTTCAGCAACAGCACGCCGGCCAGCCCGAGAATGATCGTGCGAAGCCGCATGACCCGTTCACGCTGCCACCGCATCCGCCATCTTCGGCACCTCGGCGAGAATCTGCCGGATGATGTGATCCGTGGTGATGCCTTCGGCCTCCGCCTCGAAATTCAGAATCAATCGATGGCGCAGGGTGGCGGGGGCGGCGGCCTGAATGTCCTCGAAGCTAACGTTGAAGCGGCCTTCGGTGAGCGCGCGAACTTTGCCCGCCAGGATAAGCGACTGCGCGCCGCGCGGACTGCTGCCGAAGCGCAGATATTGATTCGTAATGGCCA
>JBBQYK010000061.1:0-16745 GCA_038208765.1 Verrucomicrobiota bacterium | reverse complement strand
TTCGCGCGCAAGTTCTTCCAGACCCCGCTTCTCCGTCATCTGCGCCAGTTTGCGATAGGCTTCGATGCGGAGGCGCGAGTCGGTGATGTAATTCAACGGCAAGTAAGCGGGCGTACGCGGAACAGGTGGTGCGACACGCTCGCTTTCCGACTCGTCCTCATAATCCGAATACGTCGCCGTCTCACGCGGCACGCTCACGACAAACCCCGGCTCCGACCTTGGACCTTGGACCTCGGACTTTGGACTCACCGCTTCTTCAACCACCTCCGCCGGATCATTCACGATGAAATCAATCCGCGTCTGCACCTCGACGCGCGGCTTCACCTTCTGGCCTTTGAGCGAACTCACGCTTTGCTTGAGCAACTGGCAGTAGAGATCGAAGCCCACCGCCGTGATGTGTCCGCTCTGCTGCGAGCCGAGCAGATTGCCCGCGCCGCGAATCTCGAGATCGCGCATGGCGATTTTGAAGCCGCTGCCGAGCGACGAGTATTGCTTGATGGCGCTGATGCGTTTGCGCGCGTCGGCCAGCAGCCCCGCGTGGCGCGGCAGCAACAGGTAGGCATAGGCCTGATGCTTGTAGCGCCCCACGCGCCCGCGCAGTTGGTAAAGATCGCTCAGCCCAAAACGATCCGCGCGGTCGATGATGATGGTGTTGGCGTTCGGAATATCGATCCCACTCTCGATGATGGTCGTGGAGAGCAGCACGTCGGCTTCGCCGTTGACGAACTTCGTCATCACCTTCTCCAAATCATCGCCCGGCATCTGGCCGTGGCCGATGGCGAGGCGCGCGTGCGGCACCAGCGCCTTCAACCGCAACGCCACGGCCTCGATGTCATGAACGCGGTTGTGCAGGTAGAAGACCTGGCCTTGGCGGTTCAACTCGCGCTGAATGGCGTCGCGAATCACCCGCTCGTCGTACTGCGTGACGATGGTCTCGACCGGCAGCCGATCCTGCGGCGGTGTCTCGATGGTGCTCATGTCGCGCGCGCCGGTGAGCGCGAGGTAGAGCGTGCGCGGGATGGGTGTGGCCGAGAGCGTCAGCACATCGACGAGCTGCCGCAGCATTTTGAACTTCTCCTTGTGCAGCACGCCGAAGCGCTGCTCTTCATCAATGACCACGAGTCCAAGATCCTTGAACACGATGTCGCTCTGCACGAGCCGGTGCGTGCCGATCACGATGTCCACGCCGCCGGTCGCGAGTTGTTCGATCACACGCCGCGAATCACGGGCGCTGCGGAAGCGCGAGAGCAGTTCCACGCGCACCGGATAATCCGCCATGCGCTCGCGGAAGGTGTTGAAGTGTTGCTGCGCGAGCACCGTCGTGGGCACGAGGATGGCGACCTGCTTGCCGCCCATCACGGCCTTGAACGCGGCGCGGATGGCGACCTCGGTCTTGCCGTAGCCCACGTCGCCGCAGATCAGGCGATCCATCGGCTTGGGCAACTCCATGTCGCGCTTGGCCTCGACGATGGCGCGCATCTGGTCGGGCGTTTCCTCGTACACGAACGAGCCTTCAAACTCGCGCTGCCAGGTGTTGTCCTCGGGATGCGAGTGGCCGGCCTGTGATTCGCGCGCGGCCTGGATGCGCAACATTTCCGCCGCGAGATCGCGCACGGCGACTTCGGCCTGCGCCTTGGCCTTGGCCCAGCGCGCGCCGCCGAGCGTGTTGAGCGGCGGACGCGCCTTGCCGGTGCCGACGTATTTGCTGACGAGATGCGCCTCGCTCACCGGCACGTAGAGTTTCGGCGCGGGCTGCGCGGGATCATTCGAGGCGTATTCGATGGCGAGACATTCCTGGCCGGTGGTGCGCCGCGATTTCTCCGTCTTCTTCAGTCCCGCGCCTTGATCGAAAATTTGCAAACCGAGAAACCGCCCGATGCCGTGCTGGACATGCACGACGTAATCGCCTTCCTCGAACTCGGTGAAATCAATGTCGAGCAACGAGCGCGAGGTCGCGGCGTGCGGCGACTTGAGCCGTCGCGGGCGTTGCACTTTGTAGCGCCCGAAAATCTCCGCGTCGGTGACGACGACGAGCTTCGCCTCCTCGTGGATAAAGCCACGGGAGAGCGTGCCGAGGTGAGTCGAGAGACGAAGGTCGAGAGTCGAGGGCCGGACTTCCGGCGTCTGGCTCTCGGCTCTCGGCTCTCGGCTCTCGACCAGTTCTTGCCACACTTCCTCAAACCGCTGCCGCTCGCCCGCCGTGTTGCAGAAGACATGGACGGCGAAATCCTGCCGCAGCCAGCGATGGAGTTGCGCGAAAAACTCTCGCCGCTGCGCCTCCGCCACCTGCACCTCCGCCGCGCGTTCGGTAATGGGACGGAAGGCGTCGAGGCTTTGGAAGGCGGCCGTCTTGGAGTGCGGCGACTTGTCGCCGCCTTCCGGCGGCGCGACTTGTCGCGCCGCGTCTGACGACAAGTCGTCAGCCGGAAAAGGCGGCGACAAGTCACCGCACTCCAAATCCGCCTCGCTCTCCGTCAGCGCCATCGTCGTGAGTCCACGTGCCGTCATTTCGTTCCGCAGTTCCTCCCACGACACGTAGAACGGATCGCCCGCCGGCACCTGCACCGCGTAATCCGTCGCCGTCTGGTTCACCGCCTCTGGCTCGCACACCACGATGAGCGCATCCGCCGGAAGGTAATCGAGCAGCGACGCCAGCGGAGCGCGGACCGCCGAGTCCGCGTGCTTCTGCTCGCCCAGCAACCGTTTCAAAATCCCCAACTCGCCCGCCGGTGAAATCACCACTCGCTCAATCGCCTCCTTGGAAAGCTGCGAGACCGGATCGAACTCGCGGAGCGAATCAATCTCGTCGCCGAAAAATTCCACGCGCACCGGCCACAAGCAGGTCGGTGGAAAAATGTCGAGAATGCCCCCGCGCAGCGCGATCTCGCCCTTGCCGTTGACCTGCGCTTCCGGCTCGTAGCCCTGATCTTCCAACCACTCGACAAGATCGAGCGGGTTGAACTGTTCGCCGCGCTTCAACACCAGCGTGCGTTCGGCGATGGCTCCGGCGGGAAACGTCCGCTGCATCAGCGCCACGACGTTGGCGACGATGAGTTGCGAGCCGCGCGCCGCCCCAACCTTGGACCTTGGACCGTGGACCTTGGACTCCCCCGCGAGCGCGACGAGCGTTTCGAGCCGTTCGCTGATCACATCCACATGCGGCAGCTTCGACTCGTGCGGGAGAATGTCCCACGATGGGAAGAACAGCGGTTGAGAGTTGAAAGTTGAGAGTTGAGAGGCGGCGGCTGTGGCGGCCTTGGACTTTGGGCCTTGGACCTTGGACCAAGTGGAAAGGTCTTGATGAAAATTCTCCTGCGCCTTCAACCCAGCCGTGACCGCGACAATGGTGCGTCGCGGAAATTTCTCCCGCAGCAACGCGACCACGAAGGGCTGCGCCGCCGCGCTGATGCCGTCGAGTGACAGCACGCCTCCCGACTCCACGCGCCGGAGGAGGGCCTGCGCGGCGAGAGCTTTGGCGACCTGAGAAAAAATGTCCGGGTGTCTTTCGACGGCGGCGAAAGTTGCAGCCATGACCGGGAGCGTCAAGGCGGTGGAACGCCCGGGGTGATCAAACGCCCTTCACTTCACTCGGAGAATCAGACCACGGGTTAGTGGGTTGGGAATTTTATTTGAGAAGAAATCAAACCGCGTTCTTGGTCTTGCGCTTCACAGTAGTCATGGCCTTTTCCAAAAGTGCCGGTAGATCCGCGCCGATGCCATCGGCCATGCGGAGCATCAGTTCCATGCTAGGATTGCGGAGGCCGCGTTCGACCAGACTGAGCATGGACTCCGAGACCCCGCACCGCTGGGCCACGGCATAGCGCGAGAGCACCGCACGCTCACGCTCCTTCTGGAGCAGGAGCACAGTCTCCCTGCAGATGGCTTCATAGTACCGGATTCCAGGCACGGGCCGGAGCGTTGCAGGCGAAGCCGCTTGACACTTACTTTGCGGTAGTCAAGCATCGCTCGTCAGCAAACCCAGAGGCGTCAGCGCGGAAAAAACCATCGGAAACTGAACGAGAGACTATGAAAACACGAATCCTGCTCCTGCTTGTCATCATCCTGCTCACCCCGGCCGCCGGCGTGTTCGCGCAGACCGCAAACTCCAACTTGGCGAAGTGGCAGGCGGTCGTGAAACCGGACCCGGCTCCCCCGCAGGGCGTGCCTACGTTTCAAGCGAGCCAGAGCAAGGCGAGCACAAAAACCTCCGGCCTCCCGCACTACTACTCCGCCCAGCGCAATCTTCCGCCGCTCCCGTTCAATCCGAATCCCGAACTGCAACTGTTCGATCTGGGCGACAACAAGTTTCTCTACGACGACACGGCCGTGGATTATTTCTCCCTGTCCGCCGCTAGTTTTTCGTTGTTGGAGGAAGGCGGCGGCATGAGCCTCATGTCTATGGCTCCCCCGTGCAATCCATGCAGCACCAATGGCAACAGCGGAGGCGGCTCGTCTTTCTCGGGGCCACCCGCCTACAGCGACGTCTCGACCAATCTCTGGGTAAAAATCACCGGGACTAACGGCACCAATTTCCTGATCGACGTGAACAACACCGTGTCCGGCACGGTGTACGGCGTGGGCGTGAAAAGCGCGATGAACGACGAGCCTTTCAACACTTGGACACTGGCCGAGGTGTTTGCCGCCACCTCGACGAACAAACAGTTCGCAGGCACGGCTTCCTCCGCCACGCGTTTCTTCAACGCGGTGAATCTGGATGCTTACACCGGGCCTACCGTGACCATCCTCTCCCCCGCGCCCGGCTCCACGGTCAGCAACGACGTGCCCCTGCAAATCCGGGTCACGGATATTTTACCGTTGTCCGGCCTGAAGGTTTTTGTTGATGCCGTTCAAGTGGGCGCCATTCAGTCCAACCAGAACGGACTGGTGACCATCCCGACTGCTTGGTTTGCCAACGGCCCGCACCAAATATGGGTCGTGGCAGCGAACGAAGGCGTGCCGGTGGACAGGGATGGTGACTCTGTGGCGGATGCCCTTTCGCCGTTTCACGGCTCGGCGAACATGTCGTTGTATTTCACCAACGAGGTCGCCATGCAAAACTACTCGCCGCTCTACACCAAGTCCGGCTCGCTCACGCTGAACTACAAGACCACCAGCCCGCAGAACTACACCTTTGAGGTTTTTAAGACCAACGGCGTTTTACTACACACGGCCAGTGGGCAATCTGCCAACGGAAGCATCAGCCGCACCTGGAATTTCACCGACCTGACCAACAACGCCGTGAACGATCCGGTTTATGTCTTTGCGTTAAGTTACAGCGCGGCTTCTGGAGGCAACGCCGCGCCGCCACCAGTCCGACAAATGTTCACAACCAACTTTGTGGATTCAGGGGTTACGGTCGGGAAATACATCATTTCGTACGGAGAATGGCCGACCAGCAGCCTGAACACCGGGCTGGCAAACCTGAACTCCTACCTCTCTATTCTGGTCAATTATGCCGCCTATCTTAACGAAGATGTCATCGGCTCGGGCCGTGAGAATTACAATCCCCCTTACGTTGATTTCAGCAGTGACGCATTTGTCATCAGAAGAAACAGCCAAACGAACGACCTTGTGGCACTGACGAACGCGCTCAAGAACCCCATCGTTGGTTCCTGGATGTTTGATGGACATAGCAGTCAAAACAACTTGATCCACGGGAGAGACCAATACCTTACTGTGGACCTCACAGCCAAAAATGTCGCCGCCCTGCTCGGCAATCAATACGGATTCATTCAAGGGAGGCCTTACCAATTGCTCTACAATCGTCGGCTTTTTTCGACGTTTATCACGGGATGTTCCGCTGCCAGCACTGCCAGCGAATTTCCAGACGCGACAGGAACACCCATGGGAATTGATCAGGTCACCAACGGGCAGATAAAGAAAAGCGCCTTCCTCGGCTTCCAAAACCTTTCTGGCACAGGGGCAACATTCAACAACTGGATTGCCCGGGTTCACCACGAATGGATTGATGACGAAGATTACAACACGGAGATCACAACCGCAGTATGGAGAGCAAATCTTGCTTACCCTGCGGTAGTGAACTGGGCACCAACTATCTACGGGTATGGTTTCCTTGGCTACAATGGCAATGAAAGCCGCTAGGTCAACGATGCGGAAAGTCTTTTTTGTGCTGGGCATCATTGCGGCGTTTGTCGTCGTGATAGTGATGTGCAGAAGACCAAACGAAGCACGCGACGATACCCCGTCGGTGGCAGTTGCTTCTGAGGCTGCCTCGGCTCCGACAAGTCAGGCCTCCGCAACTCAGATAACAAACGCCATGGGCGACTTGTTGGCTGACCATCAAGCCCCGGTGTTCCTTGCGAAGGTCTTCCCAACATTTCGAGATTTCACCATGAAACTAAAGCAGCTTGGGATCAGCCCGTTTGACGGTGATCCCACTCCAGAGTCCTGCGGCAAAATTCGCGTCATCAAAACTGCCAACGGGATTATTTGCACGTTCAACATCGGTGTCAGATGGACTGCGGACTATGTGAAAAATGGGTCTTATGAAGGCATCGCACACTTCGGGCAGCGTGGGCCGGACAATCCTTTTCGTGCCATCAGCCGAGCGGACACAGAGGCTCTCCGCAAATTGTCCGATGCAGCGGTGAACATGCCTGAAACAGAGGTGTGGAAAATGACTGAACGCATCGAGTCGGCCTTCGGCATAGACAGGTCGCGGTTTGAACCGCCCATAATTCATGAGGAGTCCATGTTTGAACACCGGCTTGGCATGCACACTGTAAGGTATCGCCACAAGGGAGCCGACCCGTTGAACCAGATGAACTACACACGGAGCTTCACGCTTAAGGCGACATCGCCAACGAAGGCAGCGTTGGTCAGATACTCCAACATGGAGGCGCGTTAAGGAATCAACTGCGGCGGGTTTTCCTGGCGAAATTTTTCCGCAAGACCTTGGAATATCCCAGTGGTGTCACTGTAAGGGGTTTCTCCAACCCAGAAAACGGTGGACGAAGTGTTGATGGTTTCCAAATGCTGGGAACCCTTGAAGAATTCCAAATCGTTTCCAACTGCTGCTTTGAGGCTGAGAGTTTCCTTCTTGCCGCTGGCAATGGCACTAAGAATTTTTGCCACATCTGAGCCTGTGACTGTAAGGCCACTGCCGCCCACTCGGTTCGTGACCACCACGCGGTCAGCGTCTTTAAGGCGTTTCGCCAAACTCTTTTGTGGGGAACAGCCAGTGAGGCAAACCAGCAGTAACAGCGTGATTATCATTTTCACCTAGCCATTCTGCCAAAATGGTTCTTGTTGGAAAGAGTCTTGTGTATCCGAATGCGAACCCGATTGAAGTCTGAACGCCCGACACGCCGGGCGGAGACCAGCGCTCCATCTGGAAGTTGCCGCTTGAAGAAAAGCGGACCAACCCGCGTCAGAGCCGTTCACTGGTTCACAAACAAATCTCAAATTCAAAGGACACATGAAACTCACTCGCATTCTCACTCTCACTTTCCTCGCGGCGGCACTCGTCGTCGCGCGCGCGGCGGAGACGCCCAAGGTGGGCGACAAGGCCCCGACGTTTGAAGCCAATGATCAGGACGGCAAGACGGTGAAGCTCGCGGACTTCACCGGGAAGCAGGCGGTGCTGCTCTATTTTTATCCCAAGGACAACACGCCGGGCTGCACCAAGGAGGCGTGCGGCCTGCGCGACCGCATCGATGACTTGAAGAAAAAGGGCGTGGCCGTGCTCGGCGCGAGCCGCGATGACGCCGCGAGCCACAAGAAGTTCATCGCCGATCACAATCTCACCTTCCCGCTGCTCACGGATGTGGATGGCAAGCTGACCGAAGCCTACGGCGCAGCGATGGCGGGCCGCCCGATGTCGCGGCGCGTGAGCTTCCTCATCAGCAAGGACGGCAAGATCGCCCACGTCACCGACTCACCTTCCGCGGACAAACATCTGGAGGAAATGAAGGACGCGGTGGACAAGCTGTAACGGCTGTGGAGCGCCGGCTTCCAGCACGGCGTGCGGGGAGCAGTGAGATGCGACGCGCCGTGCTGGAAGCCGGCGCTCCGATCAAAGCGTGATTACAACAGGGCCGTTTCCGCTGCGTGGCTTTCCACGGCTTCGAGCGGGACGCAAATCTTGAACAGCGATCCCTTGTCCGGCGCGCTTTCCACGGTGATGCGCCCGTCCATCCGCTCGACCAGACGCTTGGTCGTGGAGAGGCCGAGCCCGAGGCCTTCGTGCGTACGGGCGAGGGAATTTTCAATCTGCGCGAACGGATCAAACAGGCCCACCTGTTCCTCGGCCGAGATGCCGCGCCCGGTGTCGCGCACGGAGAAGACGATCATGTCCGGGCCGGTGGTCGAAGGCTCGACCGCGACTTGCACGGCGACCTCGCCCTGGCTCGTGAAGCGCACGGCGTTCTCCAGCACGTTCCACAGCGCGCGGCGCAGGGCCGAACGATCCCCGCGGACACGCGCGGGCAAGTCCTTGCCCAGCGACAGACGGAGCGCGACCGGGCTGCCTTTCAGCATGGCCTCGCCTTTCTTGACCAGCTCGCGCGCCAGTTCGCGCGCGTCAAACTCCACGCTCACCGGCGCGAACGCGCCCTGTTCCAGGCGGGAGAAATCCAGGATGTGATCGATCTGGGTCATCAGCCGCTCGGCGCTGGAACGCACGACGTCGGCGCTCTCGCGCTGGTCGGCGTTCAGGTCGGTGGTGAGCAGATAGTCGGTCATGCCGATGACGCCGTTCATCGGCGTCCGCAATTCGTGGCTGACCTTGGCGAGAAATTCCGACTTCGCATCGCTGGCCATTTCGGCGGCGGCTTTGGCGTGCGCGAGCTGCTCGTTCTGGACGAGGAGCAAAGCGCTTTGTTTTTGCAGCACACGATTGGCCTCGCTGATTTGGTCGTAGAGCCGCGACTTGGCGATGGCCACGGTGGCACGGTTGGCCAGCTCGTTCAGGAAATCCATTTCGTCCGCCATGAACGGACGCGGCTCCTCGGTTTCGAGCGCGAAAAGAATGCCGAGCAGCTTGTCGCCGTCGAGCAGCGGCAGGCCCACGTAGGCGCTGATGAATTCCACCGGCTCGTTGACCGTGAACGGATCTTCGCGCGTGACGTCGGAGGCGGCGAACGTCTCGTGGTTCTCGCGAATCCAGTCGCTGACGCGCGCCAGTTGCGTCACGGCCTCGAAACCCGGGGGCAGCCCGCGCAGATGCGATGCGGCCACGGCGAACTGATCGTTCTCATGCACGAGCACGCACGCGCCGCCGCGCAACGGCAGGACGCTGGCCGCCGTCTCGGCGATGCAGTCGAGCACGCGCGCGACCTCGGTGGATTCGCCGGTGGTCACGGCGAGCTTCGCGAGCGCAAGCTGGCGGCGATATTGTTGCTGGAGGCGCAACTGCTCGGCGTTCAGCGCGGCGGCGGCGCGCTGGCGCTCAGTAATGTCGCGGAAGGCCGTGACCGTGACCTCGCGTCCCTGGTAGCTGATGCGCTTGGTGTAAAGCTCAACGTGCAGTTCCGTTTTGTCGGGCCGCTGCACCACGGCTTCAAAGGGGCGGAAGTTGCCGAGCAAAATGCTTTCCTCAATCACGTTGCGCGAGGCGCGGGTGAACCAGTCGAGGAGGTTTTGTTTGGGCAGCGCGGTGATTTCGCAATTCAGCAGCGTGGCCAGCGCCTGGTTGGTTTCCAGTATCACGCCGCGCTCATGAATCGCGATGCCCTCGAACGTGGCCTCATACCAGCGGCGAAAATGTTCGTCCTGCTCCTCGGTTCGCACGGGCACAGCAGGAGCAACGGGGGATGGCACCGGCACAGAACGGAGCATCTGTTTGATGGTCTGCAATTGCAGGCGTTGAAAAATTATCGAGGCCACGCAGGAGGCGGCGAGCACGCCGCCGAAATAAAGCCAGCCCGACGTGAAGCCCGCCTGACGCGCCACCCAGTACCAGCCGCCGCCCGCGATCAGAATCACCACGCACAGCCCGCGCGGGGTGAACAGCAAAAAGCCCGCGGCCAGAACGATAAAGGCGAGCGGCGCGGTCTTCTCGGGCGTGATGCCGAGCGTGAACCAGCCCAACGCGTTCAGCGCCAGCAGCACGCACGTGAACTCCCCGAGCGGAAACGCCCAGCGCAGCGGCAGGCGCGGCAACAGCAGACGCATCACGAGCAGGAAGAACGCGGACGCGCAGGCCAGCACCCACGCCGGAATGCGGCTCCACGGAATGTCGTGGAGCATCGAGAGCGGACTTTTGAAATCCCAGCCGGCGGGATTCATCAGATGTCCGAACGCCACGACCAGGAGCAAAAAGGCCAGCCCCACGGCGAGGCTTTGCAAGCGGTCGCGCGCCACTACTTCGAGCGAGGGCGCGGGCGTGAACTCCGCCGCGTTGGCGCGGAGCGGATTCGTGTCGGGCTGGCGGACGCCTTTCATGCGGAGAACGGGACGGACGCGAAAGGCACAGGCGGGCGCGCGCGGAAAACTTCTTTCCCGCGCGTCTCAAAGCCCGTCGTGCCGAGATCGATCTTTGTTTCCATCCAAAATATCCGCCCGTGCAGGGCTTCCGCCCGGGCGGTTCAGATAATTACTTCAGCGCTTTCCACCGGACTTGTGCGCGCGCCGGGCGGCGTGGTCGCCGAGGACGTGGCGGCCACATTGGCGACGTAGGCTTTCTGCGTCACGATGCGGTGGCGCAGCGCGAAGGTCAGTGCCTTGACCGTGAGTTCGATGAACATGAAGGGCTTGGCGATGACGTCGCTCGCGCCGCGCAAGGTTGATTGCGCGCGCGCCTGGAAGTCGGCCGACCCGGTCACGAAGACCACCGGGGTGGACTTGTTCGGGGTTTCGCTGCGCAGCTTGTCGCAAAGTTCGAAGCCGTTCATGCCCGGCATGTTGACGTCCAGAAAGATCAGATCGAACCTCGTCGACTTCGCCTTGGCCAGCGCGGCCTCCCCGTCCTCCACTGCGGTCGCCTTCAAGAATGCCTTCTCCAACGCATACACGATGGCGCGGCGCGAGAGCAGGTCGTCATCGACGATGAGGATGTCGATGGGCGGATTGTCGGCGAGATCGCCGGGCAGGCCGGGTTTGGAAAGCTCGGCAAAAAAATCAATCGCGTGGGCCGTGGTCCGCAGGGTGGAGGCGGTGATGGTTTTCGGCTTGTCGATCATTTCCTTCACGAGGGCCTCGATGGCCGCACCCATTTTGGCGAGGGTCGGCAGACCGGCCATGCTCGCGCTGCTGGCGAACGAGCGGACCTTGCGGAAGAGCGTCTCGACCTGGGGCGCACGCGCGGCTTCCTGCGCCTTGCTCGTCTCCTGCAACAGCCGGCGCATCTCGTTCACGAGGCCCGAAGTGGAGCTGTGGAAGCTTTTCGTCAGCTCACTCTGAAAGACGTAATCCTCCTGCGAGTTGGCCGGGGCGGGCGCTTCCGGCGCGGCGACCGGGACGCCCAGCGGATTTTCGACCGGCGGCGAGAGCAGCGTATTGATCACGTCGATGATCTGGCGGGGCGTGACGCTCGACTTGTTATAGACGGCAGACGCCCCGGCGGAGAATGACTCGTGAATCATGTTCGCCACGTAGGCGTTCGTGAACACGACGACCGGCAGCTTCTCAAACTCGCGCATCGCGCGGATTTTTTTTAACAAGGCGATGCCGTTGATCTTCGGCAGCATGAGGTCGAGCAGCAGCGCGTCCGGCTTCATTTCGTAGAGCCGGTAGTAGCCAGCCTGGCCGTCGGCGCAGACGTCCACGGTGAAGCCTTCTTTTTCCAAGCGGTTGCGGTACACATGCCCCACAATCGGATCGTCTTCGATAATCAGAACTTTTTTCATATTACTGGTGCTTACGACAGCGGCAGATTTTGCCCGGAGATAAACAGGGATACTTTGGTGCGCTCGAAAAGAGCCTTCAGTTGCGTGAGAACCGGCGCGGCGGTGGTGGTCCGTCCGCTCTTGCCTAACTGTTCAAGACTGCGGAATTGCGCCTCCATGGCGGTGATGCCGCAGACGCCCGCCGCGCCGGCGGCACTGTGCGCGACGCGCGCCACGGTGGCCGCGTCTTTCTGCACGATGGCGGCTTCCAAAACCTTCAACTGTTCCGTGGTCTGGTTGAGGAACAAGTCGGTGATTTCCATAAAACTCGCGCGCGAGCCGCCCGAAAATTCCAGGAGCCGGTCGAAGTCGATCAAATCCTCATCACTGACCGTCGGTGCTTCTGGCCTAGAGGCGGCCGACTCGGTGGCCGCCAGAATAGTGGGCGTCCCGTCTGCCATCTCATTTACGACTGCGGTTACGGCTGGCTGGGTGGCGCCAAGAGCCTCAGCCTTTTGGCCCCATTTCTCCAACGCCGCGTGCAACGCCTCGGGCCGAACCGGCTTCGTGAGATAATCATCCATGCCCGCGCCCAGGCATTTCTCGCGGTCTCCCATCATGGCGTTCGCGGTCATGGCGATGATGCGCAACGCCGGACGCGCGGACTGCCGTTCCAATGCGCGGATGCGTCGCGTGGCTTCCAGTCCGTCCATGCCCGGCATCTGCACATCCATGAACACCACGTCGTAAGAATTTTTTCCCACCGCCGCGAGAGCCTCCGCGCCATTCGAGGCCACGACCGGCTGGTAACCAAACTGTTGCAGCAGTTTCGTGGCAACCTTCTGGTTAATGACGTTGTCGTCCGTGATCAGGATTTTCAGCGGCAGCCGCTGAGCCAGCGGGCCGTGCTTTTCCACCGGCCCGGAACTTTGTCTCGGTGCGGAGCTGGCGTCCTGCGGCGCGCGGCGCTCGAAGAGTTCTTGCAAGGCCGCGCGCAACAGCGCGGGCTTGACCGGGGAATTCACCATGCGCCGGAGCAGCGGAGCGCGCGTCTCCATTTCCGGCGCGCCGAGCGGGCTGATGACCACATGCGGAATTTTTCTGAGGGCCAAGGCTTCCGCGACGGCGGGATTGGCCACCACGTTCGCATCAAGAATCGCGGCGGCGAAGGCGGAGCCGTGCAACTCCTTCACCACCGTCGCGGTGTCGCGGGGCCGCACACAAGCCGCGCCCCACCGCACCCCGGTACGTTCGACAATGCCGCCGATGGCTTCATTGAGCGTGGCGATGAGCAGCCGCCGGCCGGAGAAGGGCAGCGCGGTCGGAACCGGCGTTTTCGCGTCCGGCGCACCCGGCAAGGGCAGTGTGAAGAAGAAGGTCGAGCCGTGCCCCGAAGTGCTCTCCGCCCACATGCGCCCGCCCATCAAATCGACCAGCCCTTTGCTGATGGCCAGGCCAAGTCCCGTGCCGCCATATTCGCGTTCGGTGGAATTTCCCGCCTGCACAAACGGTTGAAAAAGTTTGGCCAGGTTTTCCGGGGCCAGGCCGATGCCCGAATCACGCACGGCAAATTCGATGAACTGTTCTTCCGCGCGCGGCCCGGGGCTGTGGCGGAGGAGTTCGGTGTCGCCAGCAGGCCCCGGCTGGTGGGCGGCGGACGGCTTCATGGTGACAATAACCTCGCCCGCGCCCGTGAACTTCACGGCGTTGCTCAGCAAATTGATGATCACCTGACGCACCCGCGATTCATCCCCCGTCACCATGTCCCGCAGCTCCGGAGCGGCTTCATAGGCGAGTTCAATACGCTTCTCCGCGGCCTTCGGCGCGAGCACGTCAATGGCCCCTTCGACGCACGCGGCGAGGGAGAAGGGGCGCTGCTCCAGTTCCATCTTGCCGGACTGGATTTTGGAAATGTTCAGGATGTCGTTGATGATCGTGAGCAAGGCTTCGCCGCTGGTGCGGATGGTTTCCACATAATCACGCTGGTCCGGGGTCAAGCCGGTGCCGAGCAGCAGGCCGGTCATGGCGATGACGCCGTTCATAGGCGTGCGGATTTCGTGGCTCATGTTGGCCACGAACTCCGACTTGTGCGCCGCCGAGCGTTCCGCCGCCGCGCGGGCGAGGCCAAACTCGCGCGCCCGTTCCGTGAGAAAATCGTGCGCGCGCTTCTGCCGCGTCGCCGCGAGGATGCGCGCCTTGAGTTCCGAGAGGGCGAACGGCTTGGTGATGAAATCGTGCGCGCCCAAATTGAAGGCCCGGATTTTTTCCTCAATCGCGCCGTGCGCCGTGAGCACCACGACGGGAATGTGCGCCACTTCCGGCGACGCCTTGAGCGCGCGCAGCACATCCAGGCCATCCATGCGTGGGAGGCGCAGATCGAGCAGCACCACGTCGAAGATCCGGTCGTGAATTTTTTCCAGCGCCTCGAGGCCGTCGGCCACGGTCGTGATCTCGTGATCCGGCAGGCCGCTGCTAATGGCGCTGGCGATTTGCGGCTCGTCCTCCACGAGCAACACGGCGGGCGCGGGGCCGTTTTCCAGAAATTCTTCCGCGCTCCGGCGGAGATCATGCGGCTGGGCGTCGGCCAGGCTTAACGATTCGAGTGCGATGTCTATCACCACCAATTCTTCGGCAGAAAAAAGCAAATGATTAAGCAGTCGTCACTATTCCGGGTCTTTTCTGGCGATCCGTTGCCGTGCCTTCGCTAAACCTTCCGGCAAAATTGGCCGAGTAATGGCCATGCCTTTGGCGAGACGAAAAACTTTCACAGGAGGATCGCGAGCAGCGTTGCGCGCCGCGCACAGGAATTCTCATGGCCTGTTCGTCGGAGGATTTTGCCTCCTGCTGGCCCCGGTCGGGCAGGCGGCGGAGGCTCCGACTTGGCTGCCGCCCTTCGCGCGGAAGTTTGCGGATTCCGGAAGTTTGACCCTGCTGGGGGTGGGACTGCTGGTGGTGGTGACGCTCGTGTGCCTCGTCGTGAAGGCGAACAGGAGAAAGTCCCCGGCTCCCGACCAGCCCCGCAACCCTGGCCCGCGCGCGGAAGTGAATCTGGCCAACCGCTACCGGGCACTCTTCGAGAACGCCAACGATCTCATCCTCGGCACAGGGCTGGATGGACAGATTCTTTACGCCAACAACGCGTGGCAGGAGACGCTGGACTTGAGCGAGCAGGACCTGACCTCACTCTCGATTTTTCAAGTGCTGCATTCGGAGTCCCTGGATAATTTCAAAACCAGCTTCGCCCGGGCCGTGGTGGGGGTGAAGATCAAGAATTTAGAGGCCACGTTCATCTCGAAATACGGCAAACGCGTGGTGATCGAAGGCAGCCTGCACGGGGAACTCGTCGATGACAAACCCGTCTCCATTCAGGGAATTTTCCGTGATGTCACGGAACGCAGGCGAGCCAGGTCCGCCCTGAAACAATCGGAGGACCGTTTCTCCCGCGTCTTCGCGGCCAGCCCGATCGCGATCGGCATCTTCACCCTCGCGCAGGGCCGGTTCCAGGACGTGAACGAGAGTTTCCTCAAGATGCTTGGTTACGAGCGCTCCGAGGTCCTTGGCAAAACGGATCTCGATCTCGGCATCTGGCTTCAGCCCGGGGACCGCGAGCGCATCATTGAACAGGCCCAGGGTCAATCCGTCCGGGACGTGCAGTGCAAGCTGCGCTCGAAGTCGGGTCAGGTTCGCGAAGCGCTGATCGCGGCGGAGTTGATCGAACTCAACGTCGAGAAAACATTACTGACCGCGGTCGAGCTCGTCCCGGAGCGCTGCCTCTTGCTGATGATCCATGACAATACGGAGCGGCTGAATCTCGAGGCGCAACTGCGGCAGGCCCAGAAGATGGAGGGCTTCGGCCAGCTCGCGGCCGGCATCGCCCATGACTTCAATAATGTGCTGACCGTCATCCAAGGGCACGCCGCCCGCCTCCGCAAGGCGGATGCCAATTCGACCGCCATCGGAGAATCGATTGAACACGTCTCGGTGGCGGCGGAGCGGGCCGCCAATCTCACACGCCAGTTGCTCACCTTCTGCCGCAAGCAGGCCATCGTGGCCAAAGTGTTCCAGGTCAACGACACCGTGACCCACATCAGCCAGATGCTGGAGCGCGTGCTCGGCACCGACATTTCGCTGGAAGTGAAGCTGGGCCAGAACCTGCCGCCCATCTACGCGGACTCGGGGATGATCGAGCAGATCATCATGAACCTGGCCTGCAACTCGCGCGACGCGATGCCCAAGGGCGGCAAGCTGACGATTGCTACCTCCACGGTCCGCATCACACCGGGTGACGTGCAAAGACGCCCGAAGGCACGCCTCGGCACGCACGTTTGCATCACGGTGAAGGACGCCGGTTCCGGCATGAGTCCGGAAACCTTGCGCCGGGTGTTTGAACCGTTTTTCACGACCAAGGACGTGGGCAAAGGCACGGGTCTCGGTCTGGCCACCGTGTATGGCATCGTGGATCAGCATCTCGGCTGGATCGAAGTGGACAGTGTCCTCGGCAAAGGCACCACCTTCAGCATCTTTCTCCCCGAGACGGACAAGGCCCTGATGAACAGCAGCAAGCCCGCGTCGCAAGCCCCGGTCCGGACCGGCACGGAGACCATTCTGCTCGTGGAAGACGAGGAACCGTTGAGGGAACTCGCCCGCCTCGTCCTGGAGGATCACGGCTACAAAGTTTTCGAGGCAGCTTCCGGGGTGCAGGCGTTGAAAGTGTGGGCCGCGCACAAGCACGAAACGGACATGCTGCTCACGGACATGGTGATGCCGGAAGGCATGACCGGGCGCGATCTGGCCGAACACATCCAAGGCGAGCGGCCGGGCTTCAAGGTGCTCTATTCGAGCGGCTACAGTCCGGACGTGGTGGGCGGCCATTTCAAGCTGCCCACGAATTCCTTTTTTCTCGCCAAGCCGTATCAGCCGCTCGAACTGGCCCATGCCGTCCGAGAGTGCCTGGAGAAT
>JBBQYK010000060.1:0-16758 GCA_038208765.1 Verrucomicrobiota bacterium | reverse complement strand
CAGGGCGTGTCGCCGGAGACAGGCGCGCGTGGGTTTTTCCAGGTGCTCCAGCCGCAGACGGAAATTTTCCGCGTGGAACCGGCGTTGCTCGGCACGAACGGCGGGACGCTCTACGTCTTCGGCCAGTGCTTCGGCACCAACCTGAGTTTGCGCCTCGGCACGCTGGTGCTGCCGCCGAATCCGCTTCAGCCCGGCGCTCCCTACAGCTTCACCATCGCGTCCGGCGCATTGGGCGCGGGGATTTACGACGTGGAAATTCTCGACGGCACGAACGTGCTCGCGACGGCGGAGAAACTGTTTTCCGTCACGAGCGAACTTTCGCCGGTCGGTGCAAGTGCGGGCGGCTACGCGCGGTTGCTCGAAGTGCCGCAGGATCCGCCGGGCAGCCCGGTGATTGACGCCAGCCTTTTGATGCCCGCCTTGATGAAGGTGAAGGAAAAGGTCAACCGCACGAAATGCAGGAACAATCTCAGCACCATGCCGAACGGCGAGTTGCAAATGTGCGAAGTGGACTGCGTGATTCCGGGGCGCGGCCTCGACTTCGTCTGGGCGCGCACCTACCGCTCGCGCACGGGCACGAACACGGTCATGGGCCAGAACTGGTCGCACAGCTACGACATCCGCTGCTTCACCGGCCCGAGTTCCGTGACCATCCAGGACGGCACGGGCCGTCACGACACATATCAACGCGAGACCAACGGCTTCTTCATGGCGGATGAGCTGTTCAACGTCGGCGTGTTCACGAACGATCAATTCGTCCTCACATTTCCCGATGGCGGGCGCTGGGAATTTGTGCCGACGAACGCGGTGAACGCCGGGCGGGTCGCCCGCATTGTGGACCGGAATGACAACGCGCTGACCTTCGCTTACAGCCCGGGTGGGCAGTTGCTTGCCATCGTGGACACGCTGGGGCGCACGAATGTTCTGACCTACGACGGCACGGGGCGTCTCGCGAGACTCACAGATTTCCTCGGTCGCACGCACTCGTATCGTTACTGGCGGCAGGGCGAATCCGGCGGCGGCAACGGCGACTTGCGCTCGGTGACCACGCCGCCCGTCGTCGGCACGCCGAACACGAATGATTTCCCCGCAGGTAAAACCACGAGCTACACCTACTCGAAAAATTTCCCGGACGACCGCCTGAACCACAACCTGCTCACGATGACCGATGCGCTGGGGCAGGAGTGGCTGCACGTCACTTACAAGGACGAGTTCGTTTCCGGCCGCGTGGACTTTGATCGCGTGGCGTCGGTGCAGCGCGGGGTCAATCCGCCGAGCATGTTCACCTATGTTCCGCAGACGCCCGCGCCGGACAATCGCTGGGCGGTGCTCAAGACGTTGGAGAATGATCCGGTCGGCAACGTGACCCTCGACTGGTTCGATTCATTGAACCGGGGCGTCATCCATCGCGACCTCGCGGCGCGCGCGGTGCCGGGCGAGTTGCTGATTGATGGCAAACTGCCGACGGAAAAAGTGCGCGAGACCGACCCGGAGTTCTGGGACACGACCTACGAATGGAACGTGGATTCGCTCTGCACACGCGTCACCTATCCGCGCGGCAACAGCACGGAAATCGTGCATCAGCGGGCCAAGGATCACAATTCCAGCCGCAGCAACAAGACGAACACGCGGCACAACGACGGCAATCCCATCGTGGTGCGCGAGGTGGCGTGCTGCGATGATGACAGCGATGGCGACGGTCTGGACGACACGCTGATCACGCGCTTCACCTACGATCCGCGCTTTGGTTCGCCCGCTGGCCTGACTTTCCCGCTCACCCGTGAGGTTTCACTGCCGGGAGATCAGAGCGGGCTGGTGGTCGTGACGTCCCTGCTGCCGGACACAAGCCGGCAGTTTGCGACTCGCGTCGTCGATCCGCGAGGGTTCGTTATGACGTGCGATTACGATGGGCAGGGCAATCGCGTTGCGCTTACGCACGAAGGCCGGCTGCTCGACGGCAGCGACTCGCCGGTGACGAATTTTGAGTATGATCCGACCGGCCAGTTGGTCGCCGTGGTGCATCCGCTGGACGCGAACGGCGAGCGCCGCCGCGACGAGTTCACGTATCTCAACGCCCGCCTGCGCTCTTGGGCCGTGGATACCACCAAGCCCGACACCACCATCACGCGCTACGGACGCGACGCCGTCGGCAACATGACGGAACTCGTCGATCCGAACGGCAACACCAACCAGTTCATCTACAACGCGCTCGATCAGTTGATGAAGAAGTCGTCCCTCGTCCATTGCGCGGGTTGCTCGGCGCTCACGGAAGAATTCACCTACGATGCGAATGACAATCTGGTGCGGACGGAATTCTCGAACCACGATTTCACCGGCGGACTGGACACGAATAACCCGTCCTGGACGACGCTTTACCAATACGACCTGCTGAACCTGCGGACCCTGGTCGCGCATGAACTCGCACATGTCGTGCAGCAACGCTTCGCCTCGAACCGTTTCGTCTATGACGCGAACGACAATCTGACCGAGGAGTATTCGCCCGAGGCGGTGAAGGGCAGCCAGCCGTCGAACTGGATCAAACACTCCTACGACACGCGCGATTTGCGCTTCACCACGACCAGCGCACCGGGCACGCCGGATTCCTCCACGGACGAGTTTGATTACGATCCGAACGGCAACCTCGCGCGCTCCAGCCGTGGCGGCGGTGGGGGCGCGGGCGGATCGATCCGGCTTCAGTCCTTCGATGGCTTTGACCGGCTGGCCACGGCGACCGATCCGCTGGGCAACGTGCAGACCTTCACCTACGACGCGAATGACAATTTGATCTACGAACGCCTCGACGGGCAGACGAATGACGTGGCGGGCGGCGCGGGCAATCAGCGGCTCTCCGAAGTGCGCTACGAATACGACGGGCTGGATCGGCAAACCGCGCGGCGTGTTTCCTTCTTCGACGTGTTCACCGAAGTTTCGCTGACCGATGGCGAATCCACGACGACCTGGGCCTACGCACCAGACGGCGGGCTGCGCCGCGTGACGGACGACAACGGCCACGCGACGCGCTACAGCTACGACAGCCAGGGCCGCCTCCAAACCGTGACCGACGCGAAGACGAATCTCACGACCTACCTCTACGACCCGAACGGCAACGTGACGCAGGCGAAGCAGGTGGACCGCTCGGACGCGGCGGGCGCGCTCTCGGAGTTCACGCGCACTTTCCAATACGACGAACTGGACCGTTGCGTCCTGGAGTTCGACAACGTGGGGAACACCGATCAATACGCCTACGACTCGCGCGGGAATCTCGCGCGGCATCTCGACGCGCGCAGCGTGCTGCACGGCTGGACGTATGACGGCTTGAACAACGTCGTGCTCGCGTCGGGTGATCTGGATGGCGACGGCGTGTTCGAGCCGCTGGCGGATTTCACCCTGTCGCAGGAGTTCGACGACAACTCGCGCCTCGTGACCTCGCGCGATGCGAACAGCAACCTCACGCTCTACGCCTACGACGCGCTCGACCGGCACATCGCCACGACCAACGCGGATCGCACGACGCAAAAACTCATCTGGAGTCCGCGCAGCAATCTCGTCATCACCGAGGACGCGAACGGCACGGTGGTGAGCAACTCATTTGACCTGCTCGACCGCTGCGTGCGCCGCGACATCACGCCGGGCGGCGGCGTGTTTCCCACGACGACGTTTGAGATTTTTGCCTACGACGGCGCGTCGCAACTGGTGCTGGCGAGCAACGATGTTTCGATGTTGGAGTTCAGCCGCGACTCGCTGGGGAACACCGCGCGCTCGAAGCAGGACTGCATCGCGGCGTTCGCGACGTTCGATGGTGTGGGCAACCGCCTCTCGCTCACGTATCCGACGGGCGGCGTGGTGAACTTCACCTACAACGCGCTCGACGAAGTGAGCAGCGTGAGCCGCACGTTCGGCGGCCAGACGCGCGCACTGGCGAGCTTCGCCTACGAAGGGCCGGGCCGCGTGGGCCGCATGACCCGCACGAACGGCATCAACACGCGCCTCTCGTGGAATGGCATGAAGAATCCGCCGAACGCCCAGGGCGATTCCGGCTGGGGCCAGGTGAGCAGTGTGAATCATCAGTTCGCGCTGGGCGGCGCGACGATTGACCGGCGCATCTCGGCCTATGATCGCAACCAGAACAAAATTCTGCGCCAGCAGACGGTGCCGTTCGCCACGGGCGTGCCGGCGCTGACGACGAACGTGTTCGGCTACGACGCGTTGAACCGCATGACTTCTTTCGACCGCCGTCGCGCGAGTACCATCAGCACAAAATCTCTCGCGCTCGACAAGCAGGGCAACCGCCAGACGGTTTCCTCCAACGGCGTGGTGGAGATTTACGCGATGGATGCCGGCACGCCCGAGCCTTCGGATTTCCAGATGAACCAGTACACGATCACGCCGTTCGGCACCGAGCTGCACGATCCCAACGGCAACCTGGTGTCGATTGACAGTCCGGCGGGCGCAACGCAGTTCAGTTACGACTTCGCGGACCGTCTGGTGCTGGTGCAACGCACGGTCGGTCCCGCGCTCGTGCCGGTGGCGAGTTTCACTTACGACGCACTGGGGCGGCGCATTTCCAAGACCACTTTCCCGGACGCACCCGCGCTGCCGGTCACGACCTATTTTGTGCTCGATCTGGAGGGCGACGACATTCTCGAAGAGCGGGACAACGGCGTGCCGCAAGTCTTCGCCGTGTGGCCGCACATGCATCAGCTTGGAGGCCACACGAGGATTTCTCCAGCGGGCGAAATCCTGTGGGTGCATGTGGACGAGATGGGCACGGCAGTCGCATTGACCGATCACGGAGGCAATGTGCTGGAGCGCTACGACTACGCGGAGTTCGGCGAGCCGCGTTTCTACACAGCGGAAGGCGTGCCCATGGTGGACGCGCAGGGCCGGTGGGTCGCGCAATCGCCGCAGGGCGTGCATCATCTGTTTGGGGGCATGTTCTGGGACGGTGAGACTGGACTCTACGCCTGCAAAGGCATACGCCGTATTACAGCAGAAATGTATTTAGAGGGCCGTCTGCGTTTCGAAACAGATCCCTATGCAGAAGACGCCTCCCGCTACATGGACCCGAAGACGGGCCGCTCCCTCACGCGCTTTTGGGGTGATCCCCATGTGATGGAGAAAGACGGCACGCGCTGGGATTTCGCGCAGGGCGGCAATAACCCGTGGTCGCCGGCTCAGACCGGCAAAAAGGGACTGAACGCCGTAAATGTGAAGCTCGCGCGGACGAGTTCCGCCAGCGTGGTCAAAAAGGTGGGCGTTCGAGGCTGGGATCCGGAGAAGAAGATCTCCCTGGTCGGCGATGCTGAGGATGCCATCAGTGTTTATTACAATCCGAAGGAACTCACCGTGGACCGGACTTCGCCGCGCGATCCTGCCTCGGGTCTGGCCACGGGCAAACGCGTCTCCTCACCCCGTGACGCGGCGTCCGGCATGGCCACGGGCCGCCGTTCTTACGCGCCGGGCCATTTCTCCCTCGATCTCGATGGGAAGCGGGATTCGGCCAGCGGTCTGCCCACGGGCCGCCGCCTTCATGCCCCGCGCGATGTCGCCTCCGGTCAAGCCACCGGCAAGCGCATCTCCTCGCCCCGCGATCCCGCCTCGGGGCTGGCGACAGGCAAACGCATGTCTTCCCCGCGCGACCCGGCCTCCGGTCTGGCGACGGGCAAACGTCAGCACCTGCGCGATGCGGCTTCGGGACTGGCAACGGGCCGGCGCACGCATTCACCCCGCGATGCCGCCTCTGGACTGGCGACGGGTCGGCGGACCCACGCACCCCGTGATGCGTCCAGTGGTCTGGCCACAGGCCGGCGGCAGTAACTATTCCGCCTCCCAGATGGCCAGCGGACGGACGAAGCGAGGCGCTCGGACGGGTCTTTGTGAGCGGGATCGGAATCCCGCTGGCCTGACGGGTGGCTCGTGCTTATTCTGCGCGGGTGAACACCCGGTTGTCTTTCGAGCAGGAGTTGCGCAAGGAGCACGCGAAATTCATTTCGCGCCGCTGGTTTTTGCAGCAGTGCGGTGTTGGTCTTGGTTCAGTCGCGCTCGGCTCGTTGCTCGGTGCGAATCAGGCGGCGGGCGCACTGGCGAAGGCTGCGGCGGATCCGCTCGCCTCAAAACAGCCGCACTTCAAACCCAAGGCCAAGCGCGTCATCTACCTCTTCATGGGCGGCGCGCCGAGCCAGCTCGATCTCTTCGACTACAAGCCGTCGCTGAAAAAATATCACGGCCAGTCCGTGCCGCCGGAGATTCTCAAGGGCCAGAAATACGCCTTCATCAAACCGGACGCCGCGCTTTACGCCAGCGAGTTTAAGTTCGCCAAGCACGGCCAGTGCGGCGCGGAAATTTCCGAGGCGCTGCCGCATCTCGCGGAAGTCGTGGACGACATCGCCATCGTGAAGTCCATGAACACGCACGTCTTCAATCACGCGCCCGGCCAGGTGCTGATGCAGACCGGCTCGTCGCAGTTTGGCCGCCCGAGTCTCGGCGCGTGGGCGCTCTACGGGCTGGGCACGGAGTCGCAAAATCTGCCGGGCTTTGTGGTGCTGAATTCCGCCAACGGCCTGAGCGGCGGCGCGGCGCTCTACGGCGGCGGATTTTTGCCGACGATTTATCAGGGCGTGCCGTTTCGCAAAAGCGGCGACCCGGTGCTGTTCCTCTCCAACCCCGCCGGCATCACGGACACGATGCAGCGGCGCACGCTGGATTTGATCAAGGACTTGAACGAGCAAAAGCTGGAAACGATGGGCGACCCCGAGATCGCCACGCGCATCAACTCGTTCGAGATGGCGTTCAAGATGCAGAGCAGTGCGCCGGAACTGATGGACGTGTCCAAGGAATCGCCCGAGACGCTGAAGATGTATGGCGTGGAAGTCGGCAAGCCGAGCTTCGCGATGAACTGCCTGCTCGCACGCCGGATGATCGAGCGCGGCGTGCGCTTCGTGCAGTTATTTCACGAAGGCTGGGATCATCACAGCGACGTGGTGCCGGGCGTGAAAGATCAGACGAAGAAAACAGACCAAGGCAGCGCGGCCTTGATCAAAGATTTGAAACAGCGCGGTCTGCTCGACGACACGCTGGTGCTGTGGGGCGGCGAATTCGGACGCACGCCGATGGTTGAGGCGAACGCGGACTTTGGCCGCAAGCTCGGGCGCGATCATCATCCGCAGGCGTTCTCGATGTGGATGTCCGGCGGCGGCATCAAGGGCGGCACGACCATTGGCGAGACGGATGAACTGGGCTTCAACATCACGAAGGACAAGGTTCACGTCCACGATCTGCACGCCACGATTCTGCACCTGCTCGGCTTCGATCACGAGAAGCTCACCTACCGATTCCAGGGCCGCGACTTCCGCCTGACCGATGTGGAAGGCGAAGTGGTGGAGAAATTGCTCGCCTGATGCGGCTTTGCATTGGAACCCGCTCGGGATTTCACCAATGTCCCGCGCGTGGAAGGCGCTCAACTCATCCTCCTGTGCGGGGCCATTGCCGTCGTGGCGTTTCTCTACTCGTCCGTTGGGCACGCGGGCGCGTCGGGCTACATCGCGGTGCTGACGCTCTGCGGGTATGCCACGTCCTTCATCAAGCCCACCGCGCTCGTCCTCAACATTCTCGTGGCCACGATTGGCAGTTATCATTTTTGGCGGGCGGGACACTTCTCATGGAAATTCTTCTGGCCGTTCGCGGCGCTTTCCATCCCGGCGGCCTTTCTCGGCGGCTACCTGCATTTGCCGGCGGGGATTTTCAAGCCGCTGCTCGGCGTCGTGTTGTTGCTCTCCGCCGCGCGCCTGGGCTGGAAACCAGGCGAAGTGACGAATCCCGTTCCGCCCTCGCGCCCCACCTCGCTGGGCGTTGGTGTGGGCATCGGCTTTCTCTCGGGACTGACGGGCACGGGCGGCGGAATTTTTCTCACACCGCTGATTCTTTTTTTGCGCTGGGCTCCGACTAGGCAGGCGGCGGCAACCTCGGTGGTGTTCATCCTCGTCAATTCCAGTTCCGGCCTGTTCGGTTATCTCTCCAGCGGTCAACCGGTGCCTTCTTTCGCGTGGGTGTTGGCCCTGGCGGCGGTGGTGGGCGGCGCGCTCGGCTCTTATCTCGGCAGCGCGCGTTTTCCGGTGCGTGCGATTCAAACGTCGCTCGGCCTCGTGCTGGTGATTGCGGGAACGAAATTGATCTTCACACCCTAGAGCGGCTTCAGCGGTCCTCGGCCCGCACCTTTTCAAAAGCACGCTGAACCGAAGGATGCGTGGCCAGGGCGTTTTTCCATTCGGCTGAACTCAGGTCGGAGCCTTTCCGCCGTGCGAGGGCGGCCGCCTGAATGGCCACCGCTTCATCGAAGTTGTCCAGCGCTCGCACGAGCCGGCCTGCGTCGCTGATGTCGGTGGCCATCGTCGTGGCATAATCGCGGGCCGAGGAGAAACGCCCGTCGCCGTCAGCATCGAGGCGAATCGGATTCGCCACGCCAATCACGCGACCGACCCAGCTTGGAGAACTCGGCTGATACGGTTTTGGAATCGGCCAGTGCGGAGCACTCGCGCCCGGCCCCGTGGCCACGACGACCAGCGCCACGTCATGTTTCGGACGCGGAATCTTCCACTCGACCCTGCCGGCCACGCCTGTTGAGAGCCGCTGCATGGGCGTTGGAAAATTTGTTTCTGCGATGCGCGCGCCGTTGGCGAACAGTTCGACACGTTGGCATTCGATCCAACTTGGCGCACGCACTTCTACTTTCACCGCAAGGGTGGAACTCAAGTTGGTTGCGAGATCGCCGACTCGAAAAAGATCATTCACCGTCATGATGGGCAGGAGTCCCATGCTCACATAGGCGCGGCCTTGTTTCAGGCTGCGGCCAGCGGCCGGCACATCGAGAGAATCCAGTTTTGTGTCATCGCCTTCGAGGTAAGTCCGCCCCTGGCCCACGATGTAGCGGCTCACGTCGTGTCCGTCGCTCGAACCAACGGCGGTTACTCTATGGCCTGCGTTCCACAGCGCGAACCAGTCGTGCAACACGCTCGTCCAGTCCGACTGCTGCGCGCTGGAGTTCACGAGTTCCATCGCATCGAAGCGAAAGTCGAACGGCCAGCGCGCCTCGCCGGTGACACGGTTGAAGTTGGTGCGCGCGAACGGCTGGAAACCTTGGTGTGTATTGCGCGGGTGATTGAACACCACGACCTGCACACCCGGCGTGGCGCGGAAGGAGTCCAGCAGCGTGGTCCAGTTCGTCTCGAGATTGCTGGGCAAGCGCGCGCCGGGTATGACGGGGAAAATGTTGAAGTGACCGACGCGCGTCGTGACTTCATCGCCGATCACGGATGTGAAGTGCGCTTGAGTGCGAGTGGCCAGCGCGGCGGGTTGCAGGTCCACCGCGACATCATGGTCAGTGAGGATCGGCAGTTCGATCCCTTCGCCCGCAAGCGTGATGGCACGTTCTTCCACCGTGGCGTCGCCATGCCGGCTGTGCGTGAAGGTGTGGACATGGGTGTCGCAACTGATCAGTCCCGGCGTGGCGACTTCGCGCCGTAGTTGAAGTTGCACGGTGCGGCGCTGGCCATGCGCGAGTGTGACATTGGTCACGGCGAGCCCGTACTCAAATCCCCGCGTCGCCGAGATGACGTAACCGCCAGCGGCCAATCGCACCACCGCCCGACCGTCGCCGGTGTAAACGACGCCGGGACGCGTGGCGACGAACTGATTCGTGGGAGTGAACAGCGCCGCCAAGGTTCCGTTGGTAGTTGTGATGGTCAGGCGGCACGGCAGCGGCGCGCGCGAGTCGAGGTCGATGACCTCCACCTCCACGCCGCTTTGATCCAGCGCGACATCTAGTGCTTCTGAAGTGAGGCGGATATCTCCGATGCGGATGTCGTCGTTCTCACGCGGCGGAATAATCGAGAGCACATTGCTGCCGTCGCGCAACGCACGAGGCGGAATGCGCAGCGCGAAATCGAGCGGCGCTTCCATGAGATGGAGCGAGCCAAGACGCCGCCCGTTGAGTTCAACTCGCCAGTCTTGGCGTACTTCGTCCTGCCAGATGAACAACGTGTGCTCCGAGGGATTGATACGCGCCTCGAAGGTCACGTCCAGTCTTCGACCTAACGGCTGGCTGGCCGCAAATTCCTCCCACTCGGCATTGGTGCCGGAGCGCAGATCGTAGCGTCGAGCATCGAGCGTGCGCAGTTCCGCTGCAACTGTCGTCTCTGACGCCGCTCCGATCAGAAGCAACGCCGTAAGTGAGGCAGCTAGGCAGCGCATCGCGAGGTCAGCATTTCACGCGGCCGCCGGGCAAAATCTGGCAGACCTGCGCGGGCAGGTTCGCCGGTTTGTCCGCCGCCGCGCGATGCACGTAGTCCACGACGCGCGCGAGGTCGTTCCCTGCGGCCCAGACTTCGCGGAGAAAATCCGCCGGCGCGATGCCGTGCTCGCGCAGGAACGCGCGGTCGCCGCCGCAGCCATACATCAGGTCCGGCGGCATCTCGCCGCGCAGCTTGGCCTTGGCTTTTTCGATGATGCGCGGGAGCCACTCGATGCCGGCCAGTTCCGCGCCTTTCGAGGGCAAGGCGTCCATGTCGATGAGGCGGGTGCTGTGCTTGCCCTGCTGCACGGTGAGGAAATACTCGCGACGTGTGGCGGTGACGAGCAGCGCTGTTTCCGCGCCCGGCTCGCCGCCGTGGAATGTGTCCTCCACGAAATCAAAAATCTCCTGCGGCGTCGCGCCGATGGATTTCAGAAACTCACGCTCGCTCGCACCGAACATTTTTTCTGCGTCGCGATGGCCCGCGCGATACGCGTCGAGTGCGTCCGCGAAGTGGTCGCCGAAAGTTTTGGCCCAGTTGTAGTTGTCCATGCGTTCAACAGAACACAACGGCGGAGAAAAATCCAAAACCCAGTTCATCGCGGGTGGAGCGCCGGCTTTCAGCACGGCGCGTTGGGCAGCGCGAGTTCTTAACGCGCCGGGCTGCAAGCCGGTGCTCCGGCGGCAATTTGGTGACGGGACTCGGCTTTCGCAGATTCCCCGATTGGCCCGCGCGTAGGGGCACCCTTGTCTTTTGACTGACGAGTCCTAAACTCACGGCATGAAGACTGAAGTTGTGCCCGTGGAGATTCGCGGGATTCTGCCCGCGAACAGCGGTTGCGCCATTTTTGTCGGCAACGACAAGAAGGTCTTCGTCATTCAAGTCGAGAACTCGATGGGGCACATCATTGGGAATTTCCTGCGCGACGTGCCGAAGGAGCGGCCCCTGACGCATGACTTGATGAACAATGTCTTCCGCGGCTTCAACATTACCGTCGAGCGCGCGGTCATCACCGAGTTGAAGAACTCGACCTACTTCGCCCGCCTGATTCTCCAGCAGCAGAACGAACTCGGCCGCAAGCTGGTCGAGATCGACGCGCGCCCGAGCGACTGCCTCGCGCTGGCCTGCGCGCAAAAGCGTCCGCTCTTCGTTTCCAGCCCGCTCTTCGAGCAGGTCGAGGACATGAGCGAGGTGCTCGAGCGCATCAACGAAAACGGCGGCGAGCCAGAGCAGGAATAACATGCCTGCGGCCCCTGCCACCGCGCCCTTACTGCTCGTTTGCGGCGAGGACGATTTCAACGTCAAGCAGCGCGCCCGGCAGGTCTTCCAAAAATGGTCCGAGGAACTCGGCGGCATGGACCATGAGATCATCGACGCCCAGGTGAGCAACGGTGGCGAGGCGCTCAAGTCGCTGGGCAAACTTCGCGAGGGATTGAACACGCTCCCCTTTTTCGGCGGCGGCAAGGTCGTGTGGTTCCAGAATTGCAGCTTCCTCGGTGATGACCGCACGGCCGGCTCCCAGATCGTCACCGAATCGCTCGCGGAACTTTCTGCCGATCTCAAAACCTTCGAGTGGCGCAGCGTCCGGCTGCTCATCAGCGCGGGCAAGGTGGACAAACGCAAGTCGTTCTACAAAACCATCGAGAAGATTGGCGCGGTCGAGCACTTCGCCGCGCTCTCCATCGAGGACAAGGACTGGGCCTCGCAGGCCGAAGACCACGCGCTCAAGCAACTCAAGGCGCTGAAGAAGAACATCGACGACGAAGCCCTCGGCGAACTCGTTGCCAACGTCGGCCCGAACCTCCGCCAACTCACCAGCGAGGTCGAGAAGCTCTCGCTCTACGTCGGCGACCGCGCGGCCATCGGCGTGGACGACGTCGCCGCCATCGTCACCCGCAACAAGCAGGCCCGCGCCTTTGCCCTCGGCGACGCGCTTGGCGACCGCGACCTGCCGCGCCTGTTGCGCTGCCTCGACGAGGAGATGTGGGAGATGCAGTTCAATCGCGACAAAAGCGAAATCGGCCTCCTCTACGGACTCATCTCCAAAGTGCGCGCCCTCATCTTCCTCAAGGAGATGCTGCGCGAGAAATGGATTCAGCCCGAGGGCGATTACAACCGCTTCAAGGCCCAGCTTGAACGCATCCCGAAGGACAAGCTGCCCGAGGATAAACGCTTCAACCCGCTGGCCCTGAACCCGTTCGTGCTCTTCAAGGCCCTGCCGCACTCCAAACGCTACTCAAGCGAGGAACTGATTCGGGCGATGGAATTACTACTGCAATGCAATCAACGGCTCATTACCAGCGCGTTGGACGAGAAACTGGTGCTGCAACAGACACTGGTGGAAATCGTCCGGGCCAAGGCCGTTGCGCCCGGAGCGGCTCGCCCTTCTTGACTCACTTGCGGCACAAACCGATAGTTCCCCAACGATGAGCGAAGGAACGCCAACGAGCTTATCCGTGTGTGTGCGCGACCAGGTGGCCATAGTGCGCGTGATCGGCCAGGCGAAGTTCAGGGCCGCGACGGATTTCAAGAATCTGCTGCTTCAATTGCAGCAGGACGGCTGCACGGAGATTGTCCTCGACCTCACCCAATGCCCCCTGATGGACAGCACGTTTCTGGGCGTGATGACCGTGATGTCTCGCAAGTGCGAAGCCGCCAAGAAGGAAGGCAAGCCCTGCTCCCTGAAACTCTTTCACCCCAGCGACCGCATCCTCGAAGCCCTCGCCAATTTTGAAATCCTCGGCTCCTTCACCCTCATCAAGGATCCGCCGGAGGTGGGTGCCTTCAAGCGCGTGGAAGAGAGCAGCACCAGCCGCCTAGACCTGACCCGCACCTGCCACGAGGCGCACAAGGCCCTGATGGAAACGTGCGACGAAAACGCCCGCCGCTTCAAGGACGCCACCGAGTTCTTCGAGAAGAATTTGCGCGAGGAAGAGGGGAAGAAGTAGTCCGCTCCGCCCGCCCTTCGGTATTCGACATCGCGCAAGGCCAGGTTGAACCACGAAGGCACCAAGGGGGAACGAGGGATAGTGCGCCCGACCTTTCGTGAACCGTTCGTTTATCTCCCACCCTCTTGGTGTCTTCGTGTCTTGGTGGTTGATTTCGCCTTTCATCCTTCGCGCCGTGAGGCCGAGTCAGCGGAAAACACCCGCGAGTGGTTTGTCGGCTTGTCAGCGGTGCGCTCGCTCCTACACTCCGCGCGCTCATGGTCATTCTCAGCACCTTAAACCCACAGCAGCGCCTCGCCGCCGAGACGTTGCGCGGGCCGGTGCTCATCCTCGCCGGCGCGGGCACGGGCAAGACGCGCGTGATTACCTTCCGCATCGCGCACATGGTGGATCGCGGGATCAAGCCGGGGAACATCCTCGCCGTCACCTTCACGAACAAAGCGGCGCGCGAGATGAAGGAGCGCGTGACGAAGCTGCTGCCGCGCACGCGCAAGGACGACGAAGGCGAGGCGGACAAGCCGACCATCTCCACGTTCCATTCGCTGTGCGTGCGGATTCTGCGGCAGCACATCGAGGTGCTGGGCTACAAAAAGAATTTCGTCATCTACGACGAGGCGGAACAACTCGGCGCGATCAAAAAAATTCTCAGCCACATTTCCGCGAAAGGCGAGAAGACCGACCCGAAGGCCATCCACTCGCTCCTCAGCCGTTACAAGAACGGCGGCTTGAACGCGAAGCTCGTGGACGAAAGCGCCATCGCGATGGCGCAGCACATCTCGCGACGTTACGACAGCGCGCTCAAGGCCTGCAACGCGGTGGACTTCGACGACCTGCTGCTGCTGGTGCTGCGTCTCTTCCGTGAGCATCCCGCCGTGCTCGAAGCCTGCCGCGCGAAGTATCGCTACGTGATGGTGGACGAATATCAGGACACGAACGCCGCGCAGTTCGAACTGGTGAACTCGCTCTGCAGGGAGCATCGCAACCTCTGCGTGGTGGGCGACGATGACCAGAGCATTTACGGCTGGCGCGGCGCGGAGATCGCCAACCTGCTCGACCTCGAAAAGCATTTCCCCGAGGTGAAGGTCGTGAAGCTGGAGCAAAACTACCGCTCGACAAACATCATTCTCAATGCGGCCAACGCGGTCATCAAAAACAACCTGCAGCGGCGCGGCAAACAGCTCTGGTCGGCAAAGGGCGACGGGAACCGCATCACACTGAACACCTTCGAGACGGACGAGGACGAGGCGCGCACGGTGGTGGAGGAGATTGAATTCCTGCGCATGGCCAAGCGCACGCCGTGGAAGGAATGCGCGATACTCTTTCGCACGAACATTCAATCCACGCCGCTGGAAATCGCGCTGCGCAAGGCGGGCGTGCGTTACAACCTGATCGGCGGGCAGAGCATTTTCGACCGGCGCGAAATCCGCGACTCACTCGCCTACCTGAAGACGATGGTGAATCCGCACGACGACATCAGCCTGCTGCGCATCGCGAACGTGCCGGCGCGCGGCCTGAGCGATGTGACGATGGAGCGGTTGCTCGGCGCGAGCCAGGAGCGGAACTGCTCGGTCTTCAGCGTCATGCGGCACACGGATGTGCAGGCGATGTTCACGACGAAGACGCGCGAGGCGATTGGGGAGTTCGTCGCGTTTATTGAAGAGACGCGCGCGCCGATTGAGAGCGCGGACGCGACGGTGCGTCCCGCGTCGCTCACGCAATGGGCGGAGAAGTTTCTCGCGGGCACCGGTTACATTGATGACTTGCGGCGCGGCGAGAAGAACATCGAGACGGCGGACAATCGCGTGCGGAACATCAAGGACCTGCTCGCGCGGCTCGACCAAACCGGCAGCGGGCCGTGCGGCGAGCGCATCAGCGACTTCCTCGAAGAACTGACCCTCGACGCGGATCGCCAGGAGGAAAAGCAGGCGGAGAAGGACGCGGTGACGCTGATCACGATGCACAGTTGCAAGGGGTTGGAGTTCCCCAACGTCTTCATCGTGGGACTCGAAGATGGCTTGCTCCCACACTCGCGCTCGAAAGTGGAAGGCACGCTCGACGAGGAGCGCCGCCTGTTCTACGTGGCCATCACGCGCGCCATGCTCACGCTCACGATGAGCCATTGCCAGAGCCGCAAGAAATACGGACAGGCCATGCCGTGCCATCCGTCCGGATTTTTGCAGGAGATTCCCGAGGAGTTCATTGAACGCGGGGATGAGAAGGCGAAGGCGCCCGTCGCAGCGGCGGAGGGCAAAAGTATTTTCGCGGCATTGCGGGAGTCGTTGGGGTAGGAGCGCAGAAAGCCATGTCCGCGAGATTCTGTTCGGTCGGAGCATTTTCCATCCAAGCGACGATTTGAAAACGCGGACTCGCCGGTCCGCCCTCCGCTGATGGCAATCTCACCACAGTCGGCAAGCCCGGAGGGCTTGAACATGAATAGCCCCGGGTCGTGAGGCACGAGCGAACCCGGGGATTATCGTCCAACGAGCGACCAACCCCGGATGGGGTTGAACTCAATCGCCATTCTTTCTCCACAAAAGTTCGACCCCTCCGGGGTCGCGACGCTACTCGCGACTTGGCCCCCCGGTTGCACCGGGGGCTATTCACATTCAAGCCCTCCGGGCTTGGTTGCGCATATCATCCCCCGCTCAGAATGTTTGGCCCTCGGCTCGTTTATCGTTCCCAGCTTTTTGCAGTGACATTTCCCCGCGAACATTTCTACTCAGCCCACCTCATGAGCCAGACCATCGAATATCTGCAATCGGAGTCCGCCGAGGACGGCATTGAAATCGGGTTGCTCGTCAACTACCTGCTTTACGATTCCATCAAGGCGGGCGCGAGCGACATCCACATCGAGCCGTGGGAGAGCACTCTGGTGGTGCGCATCCGCCTGAGCGGCGTGCTCACGGAACTGGTGCATCTCCCGCTCGAACTCATGGAGAAAATCTCCGGGCGCTTCAAGGTGATGGCCGATCTCGTAAGCTACGAGAAGGGATTGCCGCAGGAAGGCCACGCGTCTGCGGGGCCGGAACTCGGTGGTGTGGAGCTGCGCATCTCCATTTTTCCCACCGTGCGCGGGGAGAAGATCGTGGTGCGCCTGTTCGACCCGAGCAACCGCAGCTTCGATCTCGCGTCGCTGGGCTTTGATGAAGAGACCTCGGCAACATTTCTTAAACTTCTGTCGCGTCCGAGCGGCTTGCTGCTGCTCACCGGCCCGACGGGTTCCGGCAAGACCACGGCAATTTATTCCGCGCTCTATCACATCGTGCAGCGCTCGGGCGTGACCATGAGCATCGCCACGGTGGAAGACCCGGTGGAGTTCAACCTGCCGATGATCAGCCAGGCGCAGATCAACACCTCGCAGGAGTTCACGTATCCGAAGGCGCTGCGCTCGCTCATGCGGCAAGACCCGCAGGTGATCATGGTTGGCGAAATCCGCGATCCCGAGACCGCGAACATCGCGGTGCAGGCGGGACTCACCGGCCACTTGGTCATCAGCACCATTCACAGCGGCATCGCGGTGGGCG
>JBBQYK010000059.1:0-16759 GCA_038208765.1 Verrucomicrobiota bacterium | reverse complement strand
GTTGTTTTCCCCTGCGATTGACGCTCGCTCCGCCCGTTCCTTACTTTTGGAGCCGATGATTATCGCGCCCTCGCTGCTCGCCGCCAATTTCGGACGCCTCGCCGCGGACGCGGCGCGTGTCGAAAAATCGGGCGCGGAGTGGCTGCACCTCGACATCATGGACGGCCATTTCGTGCCGAACATTTCCTTCGGTCCCGAGGTCGTGCGCGTCCTGCGTCCCGTCGTCCGCAAACTGGAGTTCGATGTTCACCTCATGTGCTCGCGCCCGGAAATTCTCCTCGAACCTTTCGCCAAGTCGGGAGCAGATCGCATCACCATTCACGTCGAACTCGGCGAAACCGTGGTGCCGCTGGTCTGGAAAATCCGTTCGCTGGGCAAGAAGGTCGGCCTCGCCATCAATCCGCCCACGCACATTGGCGTGCTCGAATCGTTCCTCAAACAAGTGCAGCCTGACTTGGTTCTGGTGATGACGGTGAATCCCGGTTTCGGCGGCCAGCCCTTCATCCACGAGACGCTGACCAAGGTGCAGCAGGCGGCGGAATGGCGGAGTGAATTCAATCTCAATTACCGCATCCAAGTGGACGGCGGCATCAATTTCCAAACCGCCGTCGAGTGCGCGAAAGCCGGCGCGGATACCTTCGTAAGCGGCACGGGACTGTTCGGCCAGGCGAGCTTGAAAACCGCCGTGGCGAAAATGCGGCATCTCGTGACGGCCGCCGCGCCGGAGCAGTTCAAGTTTAAAACCCCGGTGGCGACGGCGATTCGGCGGTGATTTCAATAAGGACCCGCTCCCGTTGCCAAGTGCAATGAAACCGGGGTCGCGCGTGCATTCTGCATAACCCCGGATCACAGGGTGCCCGGTCGTTTCAAAAAAACTCCCGCTTTCGGGGCTGATTCATGGCTGCGCCTGCGCTGGCACCCGGTGAGCTATTGGAAGTCGTGGTTAACGAAATCAACGAAACTAGGAACACTATGAAAAAAGCATTCAGCAATCTGTATCTCGCGCTCAGCCTGTGCGTATCGGTCGCAACGGCCGCAGTCCTGACCGGCTGCACCGGCACGCGCTACGAGCGCAGCACCGGCGAATATATTGACGACAAGTCGCTGAACTCCCGCGTGAAAACCGCGCTCGCCGATAATCCCGATTACAAGTTTGCCGACGTGAATGTGACCAGCTTCAAAGGGACGGTTCAGCTCAGCGGCTTTGTGAATGCGGGGGAACAGAAACGCATGGCCGGGAACATCGCGGAAAGAGTTCATGGCGTGAAGAACGTCGAGAACAACATCACCGTGAAGGAAAAGCTTTAACTGACGCCAAGGAGGCGTACAGCAGGAGACGCGGCGGTCGTGAGACCGCCGCGATTTTCTTTGGAATGGCGGATCGCCAAGTCCGCGCGGAGCGGATGTTTTCAGGAGTTCTGATCGACGGACCAGGCAGTCCGACGCTCCGTCCGGCTCACTCCAGCCCCATCTTCTTCCGCTTGCGGTAGAGCGTGGCCTGATCGATGCCGAGGGTGTCGGCGGCCTCGGCCAGGCTTTTGGCCGTGGCGAGCACGCCGCGGATGTGGATTTCCTCGAGCTTCTCGAGGGAGATAGGAATGCCGGTCTGTACGGGACTGGACAGATCGGCACCGGCGCTGGGCGCGGCGGACTCGCGCAGTTCCAGCGGCAGATCGGTCGGAGCGATCCTGCTGTCGCGGGCCATGATGACGGCGCGTTCGATGGCGTTGCTCAGTTCGCGCAGATTGCCGGGCCACGAATGCGACAGCAGCCGGGCGGAAGTTTCCTCCGCAAACCCTTCGATCCGGCGGCCGCACTGCGCGGCGAAATGTTTGAGATAATGCTCGGCAAAGCGCACGAGGTCGCCGGTGCGCGCCCGCAACGGCGGCATTTCCACGGTGATGACGTTGAGGCGGAAGTAGAGGTCTTCGCGAAACGCACCCTCGGCCACGCGCTTCTTCAGATCGCGGTTCGTCGCGGCCACGATGCGCACGTTGGCGGTGCGGGTGACGTTTTCGCCGAGGCGCTCGTATTCGCGTTCTTGCAGGAGGCGCAACAGCTTGGGCTGGATTTCCATCGGGAGGTCGCCGATTTCGTCGAGGAACAGCGTGCCGCCTTCCGCCGCCTTGACCTTGCCCCAATGATCCTTGATCGCGCCGGTGAAGGAGCCTTTGACGTGGCCGAAAAGTTCGCTCTCCAACAGTTCCTTGGAGAGGCTCGGGCAGCTCACGGTGACGAACGGCTTGTCAGCGAGATGGCTGTTCTGGTGGACGGCGCGCGCGGCCACGCTCTTGCCGGTGCCGCTCTCGCCGAGAATGAGAATCGACGAGGGCGTCTTCGCCGCGCGCAGCAGCACGTCCATCACTTCGCGCATGGCCGGCGTGGTGAAATCAAAAATGGGCGTGACGCCCTGCGCCTTCGTCTCGGTGACCTCGCGCTCCAGTCGCTCAATGCGCTGGCCCATTTGGCGCAGACGCTGCAAGCGCGCGAGCACGGTCAGGAACTGTTCGCGGCGAAAAGGTTTCTCGAGGAAATCCACCGCTCCGCGCCGCATCGCTTCCACGGCCTTCTGCACGCTGCCTTGCGCGGTGAACATCACGACCGGCAGGTCGGGCTTGAGCTTTTGCAGCTCGACCAGCACGTCGAGCCCGTTGTCTGCGCCGAGATTCACGTCAAGCAGGACGGCCTCGAAGTTGCCTTCCTTGATTTGCGTGATCCCGGTCGCCGCCGAGTCCGCGCCCTCCGCGTAATGGCTCTCGTCCTCGATCAGGCAGCAGGTGGCGTCGCGAAAAGTCTTGTCGTCGTCAATAACTAGAAAGTCCATAGCTCAAAATTATGATGATGTTGTTGTTTCCGCCGCCGGGAGCCGGATGGTGAAAGTGGTACCCTGGCCCGGAGTGCTTTCGCACCGCAGTTCTCCCTCCATCGCCAGCACCAACTTGCGAACGATGCTCAAGCCCAGTCCCGTGGAAGGCTCGCCGCCGGTGGGCCGCGCGGAGAGCCGGGTGTAGCGCCGGAACATCCGCGCCTTGTCCTCGTCCGTGAAGCCGGGCCCTTCATCCTGAATCTGGCATTCGACGAAGCCCGGCCCGGCCTGCACCCGGACGGTGATGCGCCGGCCGGGCGGGGAAAACTTCAGCGCGTTCGAGAGCAGGTTGTCGAGCACTTGGCTCAGGGCAGACGGATCGGCCAGCACGACCGTCCCGGGGGCGGAAGCAATTATTTCCACCTGCAGTTGTTTCCGGCGCGCAGCCTCCTCGTAGTGGTGGACGGCCGTCGCCGCCGCCTCGGAAAAATTCAGTTTCGTCAGGTTCAGCGCGGCTCCGCGATCGGCGGCGGCGTTGGCGAGAAATTCTTTGACGAAGGCGAGCATCTGATCGCTGGTGCGCTGGATGTTCTCGGCCAGCAGCGCGGTCCGCGCATCCGGGGCGGGGCCGCGCGACAGGCGCTCCTGCAACAACTGCGCGCTCATCTGCATGCCGCCGAGGTGGTTCTTCAGATCGTGGGTGAGGATGCCGAGCAGCTCGTCCTTGTCCTCGGCCATCTGCGTGAGGCGGTCGCGGGCGTGTTTCAAGGCGAGCTGCGTCTGGACGCGCGAGACGAGTTCCGCCTGGTTAAAGGGCTTGGTCACGTAATCCACGCCGCCCGATTCGAGCGCGCGGACGATGAAATCCTTGTTGTCGGCGGCGGAGAGAAAGATCACCGGGATGTTTGCGCCCTCGGGCGTGGCGTGGAGCCGGCGGCAGACTTCGCACCCGTCCATCTCCGGCATGAGCATGTCGAGCAGGATGAGGTCCGGCGGGTGCAGGGCCGCGCGGCGCAGGGCCGTGGGGCCGTCGGTGGCCGGGATGATCTCGTGGCCCAATTTGCCGAGCACGGCCCCGACGAGCTGGATGTTCGCCGGCTGGTCATCGACGACGAGGATGCGGGAGGAGGGCTGGGGTGGTTTCATCGGATTTGCTCCAACCGTTCGACCAGCGCGGGAAATTCCTGCAACTGCTTTTCCAGGTCTTCCACGGCGTAGGCCTCGGCGTGCTGCCGCAAGGTTTGGGCGTACGTTTCCAGGACGGGGCAGCCCCAGCGCCAGCCCAAGGCCTCGAGTCGGGAGGCCAGCGCCTTGGTTTCATTGATGGCGAGGCTGTCGCGGAGCGCCGGCCATTCCTTCTTCAGGAGCCGTTGCAATTCCTCCATCAGTTCCCGCGCGATGGGGCCGGTGGCGGGCGGTGCGGGCGTCTTGGGCGCGTCGGCCCGGGTGGCCGGCTCGCTGGCTTGGGTCGCGAGGAACTGCGCGAGTTCGTTAAACAGTTCGCGTTTGGAAAAAGGTTTGCGCACGTAGCCGCTGAACCGCTGCTGCATGTCCTGCTCCTCGCTCAGCAGGCTCGACGCCGTGACGGCGATGACGGGTGTCATTTCCAGTCCGGGCAGCTTGCGAATCTCCGCCAGCGCCTCGCAGCCGCCCATGCCCGGCATGCGAACGTCCAGGAGGATGACGTCCGGCCTGATTTTCCGCGCCAAGCTCACGGCCTCGAAACCGTTCGTCCCGAAGGCCAGCCGGTGCGCGGTGTCGGAGAACATGCCCGCCACGAGCTGGCAGTTGATTTCATTGTCGTCCACGACGAGCAGCGTGGCGGGGCGGAAGTGGTCGAAGTTCACCGTGCCGCCCGGTTCGAGCTTGTCGTTGATCGGGAGCCGGCTCGAGATGGGCACGTCGCAAAAACGCAGGCTGAACGCGGAACCCTGGCCCGGCACGCTGGCCGCCGTGACCGTGCCGTTCAGCATTTCCGTAAGGCGCTTGACGATGGAAAGGCCCAGGCCGGTGCCTTGCTTTTCCAGCTCACGATTATGACCCGACTGCACGAAGGGCTTGAAGATGGCCTCCAGTTTGTCGTTTGGAATGCCCACGCCCGTGTCCTGCACCTCGATGATGAGCGTGATGTGGCTGCTGGTCGCCTGTTTCTCCCACTGCACGCGGATTTCGATGTGGCCGCGTTCGGTGAACTTGACGGCGTTACCCACGAGATTGACGAGCACCTGCCGCAGGCGGATGCGATCCAGCAGCAGGGCGCGGGGCAGATCTTCCGCCACCTGGCACTGCAACTTGAGACCTTTCCGGCTCGCCGGCTCGGAAAAGACCGTGTGCAGGAAATCACACACCTCGCGCGGATCGGTCGGCTCGAGCATCAGTTCCATCACGCCCGCCTCGATCTTCGACATGTCGAGAATGTCGTTAATGAGCTGGAGCAGGGAGCTGGCGCTGGTGCGGATGGAATTCACGAACTGCCGGTGCTTGGGCAGGCGCAGCTCGTCCTGAAGCAGTTCGCTGAAGCCGAGAATGGCGTTCATGGGCGTGCGAATCTCGTGGCTCATGTTCGCGAGGAACACGGTCTTCTCCTGGCTGTTGCGCTCGGCGAGCAGCTTGGCCTCCACCAGTTCCCGCTCCCGCGCCTGTTGCACCAGCATCACGCGCGACAGCCAGAAGGCAAAGACGCCCGCCCCGATGCCAAAGCACCCGGCGACGAGACTGGTCAGACTCGCGCGCAACAACTGCGAGCGGGCCAGCCCGCCCGCCTCGGAGACCAGGTCGGTGCGCATCAGGCGAATGCGCGCCCCCTGGACTCGGGCCTCCTCCATCAGTTGCCTGCCCTCGCCGGTCGAGACAATGTCGGCGGCACCTTGCGCGCCCCGCGTGGAGCGCGCCTCCACCGCGCGGCGCTGATGGGCCAGGTTCAGTTCCGCCTGCGCGCGCAGGCCGCTGACCCGCTGGATCAGCACCCGGTCGCCGAGCGCCGTTTCCATTAAGTGATCGAAACGCTCGGGCAGTTCGGTGACGGCGTTGGAGAGTGGCGCGAGGTAGGTGGCATCCCCGGTGATGGTAAAGCCGCGCTGGGCCGTCTCCGCATCCACCAGCAGCTTGAGAATGTGATCTACGTCCTCGCGTACGGCCACGGCTTCGCGGGCCTGGATGAGTTTGCTAGAAAGCTGCACCCAGGTGATGGCCGCGAGCACCACGCCCGCGATGGAAAGCGTGAGCCACACCACCACCACTGTCTTGTAGAAGTGTTTATTTGGGTCCCGAATCATCAGTTCGCCTGCACTTCTCGGCGTCGGCCGAAGAACCGGGGCCGGCGCGGAGCCGGAAGCTATCGGGGGGCGCGACGAGTGTCCATTGTTTGATGGTTTTGCACCAAGGCCGTTCTTTTTCGGGCCGTCGTTCATGATCACTGGGACAGAAAATCATCCACCGACGAGAGCGCCGGCACATGCGCGCACAGCGCCTTGAAGGTGGTGAGAATCGGCACGGCCAGCAGCGCGCCCGCCACGCCCCAGAGCCACGCGAAAAAAATCAGCGCCACAAAAATGACCACCGGGTTCATCAAGAAACGGCGGCCCAGCACGTAGGGCGTGATCAGGTTCGACTCCACCAGATGAATGACGAAGTAGGCCAGCGCCGGCAAGAGTCCCACGGCGACGCGGTCGAAGGCCAGCAGCCCCGCCAACGCCACCGCGAGGATGGTCACGATGGGTCCGAAGTACGGAATGAAGTTGGCCAGCGCCGCCACGCCGCCCCACATGAAGGCATTCGGCAGGCGCAAGGCGTAGAGCACCAGCCCGATGATCAGCCCGGTGCCGAGGTTGATCAGGCCCACGGCGAAAAGGTAGGTGGAAATATTTTGCTGCACGTCGCGGCTGATTTCCACGGCCTGCTTTTTGTTGTGCAGCGTCGGCATCATGCGGACGAGCTTCTGCATGAAGAAATCTCCCGCCGCGAGGAGCAGGAAGACCAGCACGATGGTCTTGCCTATCCCGGCCATCGCGTCGCCCGTCCAAAAGACCACGGTGGTGGCCATCTGGCTGTTCGTGACCTCGACCTTCTGCGGCGCTTCGTGGGGCGCCTCGGCGGCGCCGAGATTTCCGACCGTGGAGGCGGCCGCGTTCAGGCGCGCGGCGGGGAGGAGGAGATGCTGAAATTTTCCTTTGAGCCGCGCGAGGCTATCGGGCGCGGATTCCACCCAGGCCATGGCGGGCCGGCCGAGATGCCACGCCGCATAACCGGTCGCGCTCACAAAAACCAAGACCACGAGCGCCGCCGCCAGAGGCGTGGGCACATGGCACTTGCGCAGCCAGCGCATCGGCGGTTTCAACGCGATGGAAATCACCGCCGCCGCCAAGACCGGCAGAAACACCGCACTGGCAAAATAAGCGAGCCCGAGCGCCGCCAGGATTCCTAGCGTCACGACCGCGATTTGGCTGGCCTGAGTCAGGCGAGTGGACGGACCGTTCGGCTCCGGCGGGAGCGCGTCGTCCCTCGCGCGCTCTTCCACCGGCCCGGGTTCGCTCCGTTCCAGCGCGGCGTTGGCCTCGGTGATGCTCGATCCCATACGCAAGTTCCTTCAGGCCGTGGCCAAGCAAGGTTCATTCACCGGCACCGCAGCGCGCGCACGCCGGATGATCTCGTGAACGAAGCGCAGCTTCTCCACGGCCGGGGGCGGCACCACGAACGGATACAAGTCGGGCAGGCCCATGCCGCGATTGATCGAGTTCAATGCCAAGGCGAAGGGATGCCAGTTCTGCCACATCGCATCGAATTCCATGTCCAGCGAAGGCGCCTGCGGCGCAATTTCGTGCGGACTGTTGATGGGCGAGACTTTCAACCCGTAGGCGGCGGCCGTTTCCATCGCGTCGAAGAGGTGCAGGTAATGCGCCCACGTCTCCGCCCAGTCCTCCCAAGGATGCGCGCTCGCGTAGGCCGTCACCGTGCGTGAGGTCCAGTCGGCGGCGGGGCCGAAGTTGTAGTAGGTCTGAAGCGCGCTGGAATAGTCGGCTGATTCGTCCCCGAACATTGCCCGGAAGCGCTGAAGTTCTGGAGAACCGGAGATCAAGCGGTCCCAATAAAAATGTCCCAGCTCGTGCCGGACGTGGCCGATGAGTGTCCGGTGCGGCTCACGAAGATTGATGCGGCGGCGTTCCCGTTCATCGTCGTCAGCTTCGGCGGTGTTGATGGTCACCACGCCCCAGTCGTGGCCGGTCATCACCTGGCCTTCCTCGGTCGTGTCCGCGAGAAAACGAAAACGCAGCGGTGTTTTGCCGGAGGAAGAATCCCAGGACAGGCCGAGCCGCAGCAGGGTGTAAAGGCAGCGGCGCTTGGCGGATTCCAGTTTGCGCCAGCGTTCAAGGTTCCCCGGCACGGACAGGTCAGGAATCCTTTCCGTCATGCGGCAGGCGACACAGAGCGGATCGTCCCGCTCGACCGGGGTCATCCAATTGCAAATCTGATGGCGCAGCCCGTTCTCGCAGCATAGGTACTGGCGGTGGGAAACATCGACGGCGGCGAAGCGTCCCGCAGTTTCCGTGGGGCACAGCGCGGAAAGGGTGAGGCGATCAGGCAGGAAACCAAGCTGGACGCCGCATTTCAGGCAGAGACAGTTTTGAAAGAAAACTGTGTTTCCGCACACCGCGCAGCGAAATGGTTTCATCGGGTTTCACAAGGACAGCGATCAACGGTCACGCGGCCGGAGCGCCAGCCAGACGGATATTCCGGCTCGCGCGCCGTTAATCAAAGTGCTCACCCAGGAAGATTTGGCCGCGCCGTTTTTGGAGATCAGTCGGCGAAGCGCGGAGCCGGTGGTGAAAAGCGCCGCGCCCGCCGAGGCGAGCGAACCCAGCGTGGTCGCATCGCCGGTCAGCGTGGCGGCCGTGTCGAGCGCATCAAGCCGCAGGCCGTTCCATTCGCGTTTTAATTCGGCGCGGTTGATTTCGCTCTCCACGACCAGCAGTTGCTTGCGGGCGTCGAGCGGCGTCAGTCGAACATTTGTTCCACGCATTCGCGGTCCTTTCTCAATTGATCCAAGGTGGCGGGCAGAGTTTCCCAATCACGGAGCAGGCCGCGCAACCGGGCGTACAGGCAGACCCCCCCGCCGGCATACAGCGTCACGAGTACGCCCAGCGCAATGACGGGCGAGTGCGCCCAAAACAGCACGACCACCAGCGCCGAGAGCGCCATCAGCGCCAGCAAGCCCAGCGTGGCCAGCCCCAGCGCGAGGAGCAGCGCATGGAACAGCCGGTCGCGTTCCTGCTGCACTTCCACGGTGAGCAGTTCGATGCGGTTCTCCGCGATGGTGAGCAGCCGGTTGCCTACTCGTTTTGTGGAGTCGGAAAGCTGGCTCAGGCTGGCGCTCGCAATGTTCATGACGCAGGGGTGTTTGCTACCGGTTGAATCTCGAGGTCGAAAGACGCCTCCCGCCACGAGTGAACACGGACGAACGCGCCGGGAGAATCCAGCCACGGCGGTTCCATCCAAACCGTCAGCGATCCCATGACGTCCCGCAACGCGGGGCTGCATTCCATCAGTTCCTGTTTCGCGTTCATGACGTGTCCTCCCGTGGTCAGAGCGGCTGATTAGTGGTTACGGCGCGACAGGATGTAGCCGAGCAGCGCCCCGATGCCAAAGGCGATGCCGATGGACTGGTAAGGGTGGGTGCGAATCGCCTTGTCCGTGGCTTTCGCACTGGCGACGGCGCGGTCTTGAACTGTTTCCCAGGCTTCCTGCCCGCGTTCCAATCCGCGTTCGAGTGCTTCCGCCAGGCGGGCGCGTGCGGCGACGACCTTGTCTTCCGCCACTTCGGCGGTGGCGACGAGGAGGGCTTTGGCGTCCTCGGCCAAGGTTCCGAAGTCAGGGTGGGTGGGTTGTTGATTCCGTTTCATAACTGTTTTCCTTTTCGTTTTGGTTGCTGGAGCAGTGGCTGGCGCTCAACGGAGCGGCCCAACTGCCCCTAAACTTTTCTGCCCTGAATCACGCGCACCAGAATGATGACGATGGCGACCACGAGCAGGATGTGGATGAAGCCGCCGATGGTGTAGGACGACACGAGTCCGAGCAGCCAGGCAATGATTAATATGAGGGCGATGGTATAGAGCATACTTTTTGTGAGTTAAGTTTTATTGGTTCAAGTGGGCTTCGAGAATCCAGAGCTGCTTGTCGAGCAAGCGCACGACGTCGGTCAACAAATCAGCGGTGCCGAAATCTTCGGCCTCGGAAACTTTCTTGATGCTCGCACGCACGCCGTCGCCGCACGAGGCGTGAACGACCGCGAGTTCGCGAATCCAGTCGCGTTGGCCGGAGATGGAATCCGGCTCCTCCTTCTTCTTCAGCCGCGAATGCTTCACGCTGTCGCGCAGCGTGCCTTCGACAATTCCCCCCAGCGCCGTCGCGCGCTCCGCGACTTCATCCAGATTCTTCTGGATGGCGGCGGCAAATTCATCGAGCAGTCGGTGCAGGGCGAAGAAGGACTGGCCGCGCACGTTCCAGTGCGCCTGCTTGGTGCGTGCGTAGAGATCGAAAAGGTCGGCCACCGTTCCATTGAGCAGGTCAATGGACTTCTGTCGCTTCGCGGCGGGCAGAGTGTTTCGGGTGGCGTGCATATATTTTTGACCTTCGTCTCGCCTCGTTAGCTCTTGGCGTGCCGCCTTGGTGAATGATTTGATCCGTGTGAAAAAAAGGGTGAAACAGGAGGTGCGTTTTTTCAGCGGCACATTCCATCGCGCAGCTTGCAAGGTGAGCCGGGATGGTTTTGCACTTTGCATTCCACCTTACGCTGCGGAGAGAGAGCGGGAAGCGCGATGGATTGAGCCGCCACAGGTGAGGATGTGCTCAGGTGAGCGGCGGAATGTTGAGGAGGGTAAAGAGCAGCCGGGCCGCGCCCAGTGGCACGGCCCGGCTTTGAACTCACCCTCGGGTGAGCTGTCGCCTGCCGCATCTCTGCACCAGCGCAGAACGCGGCGTGTCCCGGTTCACCGGTCGCGTCGCCTAAGCTTTGCGTCGGATGAGCGAGACAAGGAACAACACGAGGAAGACAACGAAGAGAACCTTCGCAATCAACGCGGCTGTTCCCGCCAAAGCGGCAAATCCCAGCGCCGCCGCCAGCAGCGCCACCACCAGAAAAACAATTGTCCATCGCAACATAAGAACCTTTCGTTTGTTCGGGAGATCCTGCCGCGCGGTGCGAAGGGATTCCCTACCACAGCTCTCCGCAATTCTGATGCCGCGTGCCTTAGCTTCACACCGGGCCACTTCGTTCCCGCGTCCGATGCACTCCGCACATGTTCACCGGCAGATTGCACGAGCCTCGCCGCGTTCCCCCTCGCCAGACGGGTCCGAAGGCTTGTTTTCCGCGCGTGGGGCAAGTTTGGCCGCTGGCACAAGGCGTGCATAGTGAAGTCATGAATACACTCCAATTGAAAGGCAACTGGAACATCACCAAGGGCAAACTGAAACAGAAGTTCGCCCAGCTCACCGATGACGACCTCCAATATATCGAAGGCAAGGAAGATGAACTCTTCGGTCGCATTCAGAAGCGCACCGGTCGCACCCGCGAGGAAATTGAGCGCGTGGTGGTCGAGGAGTGTTCTTCCTGCTCACACTGATCGGAGGCTCGTGAACCGCGCCAGGGCCGAAGCCAACGGGCGGTTCGCGAACTCCAAACCAGGCCGACCATGAAATTTTCCGCTGCTAGTTCAACCAACCAATCCGGCGCTCGCAGCGCCGCTTGCCAACGGGCGTTACAGCCGGTGCTCAGTTCATCGGCTCCGCCCGCAGGATTTCCCTCCGACCACAAAACCGCCGTCGGCTCCAACCTTCGGCCCAACTAAAAGAGAAAATTATGAACAAAGGAATCGCCCTCGCTCTGCTGGTTGGCGGCATCGTGCTGATTATTTTCGGCATCACCGCCACCGAATCGTTTGGCTCGGAAGTCTCGCGCTTCTTCACCGGCACGCCCACGGACAAATCGATGTGGCTGCTGATCGGTGGCATCGCGGCGACGACGGTCGGAGCGGTGTTCAGCCTGCGCGCGCGCCGGCTCTGACTTGCAACCCGGAACCCTGGTATGTTCTGGCGTGCCATTAGAAACGCGAAGCTGCTGCGCCACCCGGATTTGGTGCTGCCCTTCTGCCTCCGGCTCGAAGCGCAAAAAGCCCCGCATCATCAATCAGGTGGCGAAAGGCCCGTGCTCGAATACGGTTCTGACCAGCCTCGGCAGGCCGGCCAGACACCATCGACACCGGACCCTAACGGCGGCTAATGCTCCGACTCCTGCGTCGGCTCTACGAGCCACCGCGTGAGTATTGCACCGATGAGCGCGTAGGCTCCCGCGACGCACGCGCCGACCATGGCGATGCGCGCCGGGTCCGGTTTGTCAGAGGCGGCCAGTGTCAGAGTGATCCAGGCCGCCGCTGTCCCGAGGACGCGTCCACCGATGTTGGCTGCGAAACTTTCTCCCGTGCCGCGCAAGTGGAGCGGGAAAACGCGCGGGATGTAATTCCCCCAGAAACTGAACTGCGCCACCACGAAGAATCCTGCCACGAAGATGCCTAGCTTGATCCAGATCAGGCTGTCCGCGTTGTTGAGTTGCTGCGGAATCCACCAGAAAAACAGCGGCACGAAAATCAACGACGGGATCAGGAACATGCGGAGCAGTGCGCGCCGGCTGACAATCCACACGGCCAGTGCCGCGAGCGCGAGGCGCCCGGACATGCCTCCAATTTCCTGCCAGAACGTGACCTGCGCCACGGCTTTGTCGCTGGCATTGCCGCCGATCTGGCGGCGTTGCGGCGGGGTGAGGGTTTTGCCGTCGGCGGCGGCTTTGGCCACGGCGTCTTTCGCGGTGGCAATCATCGCGGCGTGACCCGCCTGGTTTGGCGTGCCCACGGCCTGCGCGCCGAGGATTTGTGGAAGCTGTTGAATCGCTCCGAAGGCCAGTCCATAGCTCGCGGCAAAAATCAGCGTGGTGATGACGGTGGTCTGAATCAGCTCCGGCGCGAACAGTTCGCGAATGCTCGGGCGCTTGAGCGCACCGGCGGCGCGCTTGCGTTCCCACTCCGGCGATTCCGGGAGGAAGGGACGGATCAGAATCAACGGCAGCGCGGGAATGACGCCGGAGATGAGCGTGTAACGCCACGCTTCATGCCCGCCGTGAATGGCGGGCAGGCTGAGCGCCCATTTCGCGGCCAGCACATTCGCCGCCGCCACCAGCAGGCCGCCCACGGAAGAAAACGCCTGCGTGTAGCCGAGAACTTTTTCCCGCTGCTCGCGATCTTTGAACAGCTCGGCGAGCCACGCCACGGCGGCGACGAATTCCACGCACACGCCGATGAACACGAGGCAGCGGAAGAAGAGCAGTTGCCAGAGATTTGTCGAGAAGCCCGCCGCGCACGCCGCAAATGCGTAGAGCAAAATGCTGTAGGTCAGCACGCGCCGCCGCCCGAGCCGGTCGGTAAGATAGCCGCCGAGCAGTCCGAACACGCCGCCCGCCAGCGCCGGCACGAAGAACAGCGTGCGCGCCCAGTTCGTGAATTCCTTCGAGCCGGGCAGCAGCAGCGGCACGCCGTCCGGCCCCAGGCCGCCGAGCGCGGCCAGCGCGGGCTTGACGATAAGCGGCAGCATGAGCAGCTCGTAAATGTCGAACGCGAAGCCAATCGAGGCGATCACGCAGATGAGCCAATGCGTGCTCGTGAACTTGGATGGAGCGGAAGAATTCATCGCGCGGATTTATGGCGGGGGAGGATGCGGGCGACAAGTGTTTTGCACGCACACGGATGAAGTGGGGCAGCCGTCTCGGCTGCCATTAGTCCACTGGCCCTCCGGGCTGGTGGATCTTCAGCCTAGATGGCCAAAGGACTATGGCAGCCGGGCGGCTGCCCCACTAACGCGCAAGCCGCCTGCTAAATTTTCCAACCTTTCCGGTAGTGGTGCTGGATGAATTCATCCGCCGCCGGGCAGTTCTTCGCGCGCAGGCTGGCCGAGTCCCATTCGAGTTTCTGGCCGACGCGGTAGGCGACGTTGCCGAGCAGCGCCGTTTCCGTGAGCGGGCCGGAGTAGCCGAAATGGCACGAGGGCGTGCCGCCTTCCTTGATCGCGCGCACCCATTCCTTGTGATGGCCGATGGAGTTGGGGATGGATTCTGCCGGACGCTGGAAGTCCACGAACCTTTCCTCGGGCAACAGCGTGTGTTTGCTGTAGTCGGAAATCAACTGGCCTTTGTTGCCGACGAAGAGGACGCCGCCTTTGTATTTCGCGTAGAGCGCATCGGGCACGAGTTCCTCGGGGCGTTTGCCGCCGTGATACCAGGTCAACTTGAGTTGGTCTGGTATGCAGGCGGTGAAATTCGCTATTTGAAAATTTTGGAATTCAAAACGCACGATCAACCACGGTGGCGTGGACTCTGCATCCACCGTTGGGCCGGCAATCGGTTCAACCGAAACAGGATGGCTCAAGCCCAGCGCCCAGAACGGCAAGTCCATAAAGTGACAGCCGAAGTCCGCGAGCGAGCCGCCTCCGAAGGTCCACCAGTGCCGCCAATTGAACGGCGCGTAATCGGGATGATACGGGCGGAACGCCGCCGGCCCGAGCCACAAGTCCCAGTCCAGATTGTCCGGCACGGGCGGCGTGGCGGTCGGGCGCGGCTTTCCGCCGTAGCTGGAGTTCGCCCACACATGCACTTCGCTGACTTTGCCGATGGCCCCGCTCTGCACGAGTTCCACCACGCGGCGGTAATTGTTCCCCGCGTGTATCTGCGTGCCGATCTGCGTCACGAGTCCGGTCTTCTTCGCGAGGTCAGTGATGAAGCGCGCTTCCGAAACGGTATGCGTGAGCGGCTTCTCGCAATAGACGTGACGGCCCGAGCGCAACGCCGCCGCCGTCGCGACCGCGTGCGTGTGATCCGGCGTGGCGATGACGATGGCGTCAATGCCGTCCTGATCAATGAGCCGCCGGAAATCGCGATGCGTCTTCGCGGAGGGAAATTGTTGCGCGGCTTTGGCGAGATTGTTCGCGTCCACATCGCAGAGCGCGACGATGTTCTGATCCTTGAGATTGGTGATGCTGTAGCCCGCCTGGCCGGCGACGCCGATGAACCCGATGTTCAGTTTCTCGTTGGCAGAAATTTTCCTGGGACGCGGCGTGAAGCAGCCGGTGAGCGCGACGCCTGCCGTTGCGGCCCCAAGCGTGGTGAAAAATTGGCGGCGCGGCAGCGCTTGGCGTGACGGATGGAAATTGTTTCGTGACATGGGCAGGCAATTACCAGAGGGCAGGGCGGGGCGGCAATGGCGTAGATGGAGCGCGGCTCTCCCGAGCCGCACCGCATTCGCATGGTGATGACTCAGGAACTCCCATCGTCTTCCTCCCCGCGTGGCTGCTGCGGCTCGGGAGAGCCGCGCTCCGGGGCCGGACAAGCTGAAGCTTGGACTCCAACGCCGACGGCAAGGCGGCTGCTAAGGTTGGCCAATGCTGATGACCAATGCTCCGGTTCGTTCTGAACAAAAGCCCAGCCGACGCTTGTATTTCGAGGCCGGGCGCGCTGAATCTCGCTCATGCACCGCCAAGGAATGGTTGCTCTTCCAGCATCGTCCTAGCGTGGCCTGAACCAAACTCCTGTTGCGAAATGGTCACAACGGCAAAAACTGAACCGGGCTTTTTTAACGGCTACGACCGCGGGCCTTTCTTCGATGAAATGCTCGGCGGCGGTGGCGAGGTGCTGCCGCATTACGGCAAATTCCATTCGCTGTTCGACACGTTTAAGCGCGACGAATTTGACAGCCGGCGTCATGCGGTGGACCTCGCCTTCCTCCGTCAGGGCGTCACCTTCAACGTCTATGGCGACGCGCGTGGAACGGAGCGCATCTTCCCCTTCGACCTCGTGCCGCGCATCATTCCGGCGCGCGAGTGGGAGCACATCGAGCGGGGACTGACCCAGCGCATTACGGCGCTGAACTTGTTCCTCAAGGACATCTATCACGACCAGAAGATCATCAAGGATGGCGTCATCCCCGCGCACTACATCCTGTCGGGCAAACATTTCCGGCGCGAGTTCGCGGGCTTCAATGTGCCCAAGGACATTTACATCCACGTCTGCGGCACGGACCTGATTCGCGGCGCGGACGGCGGCTACATGGTGCTGGAAGACAACGGGCGTTGTCCCAGCGGCGTGAGCTACGTGCTGGAGAATCGCCGCGCCATGAAGCGCACGTTCCCGCAAATGTTCGAGAGCATCGGCGTCAGGCCGGTCGAACATTACCCGCAAGAGTTGCTCAAGACGTTGCAGCACATCACGCCCACCGGTGTGGTCGATCCGACCATTGTGCTCCTCACGCCGGGCGCGTCGAACAGCGCCTATTTCGAGCACACCTATCTCGCACGGCAGATGGGGATCGACATCGTGGAAGGGCGCGATCTCCTGGTGAAGGACGCACACGTCTTCATGCGCACGACGAAGGGTCTGCGCCCGGTGCATGTCATTTACCGCCGGCTCGACGATGATTTCCTCGACCCCACGGTCTTCCGCCGTGACTCGATGCTCGGCGTGCCAGGACTGATTCACGCGTACCGTTCGGGCAACGTCTCGCTCGCGAACTCCATCGGCACCGGCATTGCCGACGACAAGGTGATGTACTATTTCGTGCCGAAGATGATTCAGTATTACCTCAAGCAGGAGCCAATCATCCCGAACGTCCCGACGTATCTCGCCAGCGAGGAAGATGACCTGAAGTACATCCTGGAGAACCTCAACAAGATGGTCGTGAAAGCCGCGAACGAATCCGGCGGGTACGGAATGCTGATGGGTCCGCAGGCTTCGGTGGAGGAAATCGATGAGTTCCGCCGCCGCATCCAAGCCGACCCGCGCAACTACATCGCACAGCCGATGATTTCCCTCTCGCGCCATCCCACCCATGTGGACGGCGGCAAATTCGAGGGCCGCCACATCGACCT
>JBBQYK010000058.1:0-16829 GCA_038208765.1 Verrucomicrobiota bacterium | reverse complement strand
GACGCTCATTGACTACAAGTTGCGCGTGCGCGGGATTCCCTTTCGCTGGCGCACCCTGATCCGCGAATGGGAGCCGCCATTTCGTTTTGTGGACGAACAGTTGCGCGGCCCCTACCGCCAGTGGATTCACGAGCACGCCTTCACGGAGCACAACGGCGGCACGCTGGCCCGCGACACCGTGCGCTATTCCGTGTTCGGCGGCACGCTGGTGGACCGGCTTTTCGTACGCCGCGATGTGGAGAAGATTTTCGCGTATCGGGAAAAACGGTTGAAGGAACTCCTCGGCTCCGTTTCGTAGCTTCAGTCGTTCCGCCACACGTAAAAAGCTGGCGTCTCGCCGCCCGGAGCGGGCCACGAAATTCTCATGTTCCGCGTAGCGAATGCCGGTTTCGCCGGTCGGGACGCCTGCCGCCCCATCCAATGAAAAGGCCGCCCGCCTGAGCGAACGGCGTGCGTCTCACGGCGCTGATTTCAAGCTCCCGTCAACCGCACGGCGGGCAGGGCCGGCGGCAGATGCGCTTCGCTCATCGCCTTCACATGCAGCGCGCGGCGGCGGCAACTGGTGAACACCGCCAGGTTGAAGAAGTGCATCGCACCCAGCACCAGCAGCACGAGTCCGACCTTGGTGCTCAGGCTCTCCAGCGCCTCCTTCATGTCACCCGCCAGCACGCCGAAGCGCAGGGCCAGCGTCACAAAGCCGACATTGATCAGGTAGAAGCCGACGACCAGCAGATGATTCACCGAGTCGGCCAAGCCCTCGTTCCCGTGGAAGCAGTCCACCAGGAAGATGCGCCCGTTCTTGCGCAAGGTGCGCGCCACCCAGACGGTGAGGGCAATGCTGATGATGAGATAGGCCAGGTGAGTCCAGAGGATCAGTTTCATAAGTTTCCTTTCCGGTTGTGTGCCAGTCGTTTCTGTCACGACAGAAATGTAAGAAGGTAGTTCTAATGTGGCAAGCACAAACTGGCCGGTGCTTCCCCGGCGGGGGGCGGGAAGGGCCTCGGGATCAGAACACCAGCCCGAGACTGGAAAATCTCGGAATCGGCCAACGGGTCAGCCGGCCTTGCGTCGCACGGTGGCTCCGCAGCGGTGTTTCGAGGGCGCGCCCCGCGATTCCCCTCAAGTCCCGGCCGGCACCCGCCGACGTTACCACTGTCACGAAAATGATTTTTTTATGGGCAGCACTGTAGCCACCGAGCGATCGAAGATTTTGCTGGTCGATGACGATCAGGATTTCCTGGAAGTTTACTGGGAGATTCTGAAGACGTTGCCGAGCGGCCCCGGCGTTCATACTGCCTCGACCGGCGCGCGCGCGCTGGCGATGCTCGAATCCGAGCCGTTCAACCTGCTCATCGTCGATCTCAACATGCCGAAGATGGACGGCCTCCAGGTCATCGCCATCGCCCGCCGCAAGTATCCCGCGCTTCGTGTCGTCGTGTGGACGTGCATCGCGGACGAACAGTTTCGCGCCCGCGCCTACGGCATGGGCGTGGATCAATACTGGCAGAAGCCCGCCTCGGAACAAGAGCGGCAGCATTTCATCGATTCGATTGATTCCCTGCTCGAACGCGAGGCGCACTCCGGTTTTCGCGGCGTGCAGAGCAAGAGCCTCGTGGATTTGATCCAGCTCGAATGTCTTTCGCAGAATTCCACCACGCTCAAGATCTGCCAGGGGGCCGAGACGGGGAAAATCTGGATTGAAAGCGGAGAAATTTTTGACGCGGAAGTCGATGAACTGAAAGGCGAGGCCGCCTTCCGCAAAATTCTCGGCTGGAAGACTGGCAACTTTGAATTGCAGCCCGGCGAACACACGAAGCAGCGCGCCATCTTCAGTTCGTATCAGGCGCTGCTGTTGGAAATTGCCCAGGAGATGGACGAGGCGGGCGGCCCGGATGGCAGCGGCCTAAACACGAGGCTGGACGCGCCTTCGCCGCTCATGAGCCTGACCCGTTTCAATGGCGTGCAGTTTGTTCTCTCCGTCGGCCCCGGCCCGAAATGCGAAACAAAATCGTGGGGCCTCGAAGCTCCCGACCACGTCGCCGAATGGGCGCAGCAGTCACTTAAGGACTTTGCCGCCTTGGGCGATAAACTTCATGTGGGACACATGCAACAAATGACCGCACTCAGTCCGGCGAATCACGTCGCGCTCGCCGGCTCGCCCAAGGGCGAGCTGTGCGTGGGCTTCCGCTCGAACATGAAGTCCGACGAGGTGCGAGAGACCATGAGAAACATCCTCGCGAAATGGGCCGCATGAAAAACATCTTCCGACGCAAATTCACGGGCCAGCCGGCCAAACTGCCCTCGGGCGCGTTCGCCCTCGACCGCGATGGCAAAGTGGTGGTGTCCACGCTGCCGCAAAATTTTCCGCAGAATGAAATGAAGGAAATCGGCACGCGTGTGCTCGCCTTCTTTCGTGGCGCGCAGCAGGCCCAGATGCCGCTGCACGAACTGAACGTCTATTACCCGACCTTGAAAGTGACCGCCCGCTGTCTGCGTGGCGGCGCGATAATTTTTCTGTCTCCGCAAACGTTGCCCAAAAACTGAATTTGATATGAGTGCCAAAAAAGTCGAAGAAATCGTCCTCCGGATGGAGAATTATCTGGAGTGCTGGAAGCAGTTCAACCACTACCTCGGGCTGGCGCGCTTCAAAAAGTTCACCCTCGATGACGAGAACCAGTTCATGGAGATCAAGAGCGTCATCACGCAGGAGCTGGAACTCATCCTCACCGTGACCGAGGGCGCGCAGGTCTCGCGCGACGACGTGCATAACCTGCTGGCCGCCGTGCCCTCCATGCGCTTCCTGAGCGAGAGCAACGAGGGCGTGCTGCGCAACGTGGAGAACCAGTGGCACAAGCTGTTCATCAGTTGGCAGTCCATCCTGGGCCAGATGAAAGTGCAGGCGCGCAAGACCGAGACGAAGGGGTTCTTCGCCACGCTGGTCGGAAAATAGATTTCACACACGAACCAAGCGCGGAGCGTCTTCGGATTCTCCGCGCTCTTTGTTTTTCGGGAAAAGCTGGCGCATGGAAACAGCACGTCGAATGACGCCTCAATGGTAGGGCGTCGCTGTCCGCAGCGCGCCGGGTTGAGGCCGCCGACATTTTCAAAGTTCCTCCCGATTCCAGCGCCGCGCAGTGAGGACACCGCGCCCTACCTTGCAAAGTTAGCCTTCAGCGTTTCTCAGCGGTGATCACGCTGCGAGCAGCCGCCGTGGGCTTGAAATGCACATTCACAAATCCAGCGTCGGTTAAAAACTCCGTCATCTCCCCTGCCCCGTAGCAGCGGCCTTCCGTCGAGTGCATCAGCATCGTCGAATACTCCGCGACGTGCAGCGGGCCGCTCTTGTCCTCGTTCAAATGCGCGTCGTGGATGATGATCACGCCGCCGGGCACGAGCGCAGCGAAAGATTTTGCGATCAGCTCGCGCACCACCGGCCGGTCCCAGTCGTGCAGGACATTTGAGAAAAGGTGCGCGTCGAAGCACGTGGGCCAAGGCTCGGCGAGCATGTCGCAGGCGACGACCGAGACCCGCTCGCTGAAACCACGCTTCGCAATCGCCCGCGCGGTGATTTGATCCACCGGCGGCTTTTCCAAAACCGTGGCGCGCAAGTTCGGGAAGTGCGCGCAGAATGAGCACGCGTAAATGCCGCTGCCGCCCGCGATGTCGAGCAGCGCGCGGCGTGAACCCAGCTCGAGCTTCTTCGCCGCAGCCTGCGCGAGGAACACGCCCCGGCAATCCATCGCCGCCGTGAATGACGTGGCGAATTCTTCCGTCTCCATCGCCTTGTGCCAGTCGAGCTTGCCCTTCTCGCTGCCCCAGTTCGCGGGTTTGCCGGTGCGCAACACTTTCAGCAAGTCCGCGCACACCGGACGATCTTTCAGCGAGGCGTAGTAGGGGCCGAGAAACCACGGCGAGTCCGCGCACAGGTGCTCGCGCGCGGCGGGCGTCACGAAATAGATTTCCTCGCGACGTTCCAGCAAACCCATCGCCACAAAGAGCGTGAGCATCACGTCCGCAGGGCGCTCGGTGAGTTCAAATTTTTGCCGGATGCCCGCCGCGTCTGAAGGGTTCCGCGCCAGCCAGGAAAACAAATCGAGCCACACAATCCCGACGATGAGCAGGTCCTCCGCGTAGAGGCCGTCGCGGTAGCGGTAGATTGGCGTGGGATCGGTGGTGGGCGCTTGCATCAATTCGTGTGACATGCGGGCGGGATAGCAGAGGGAGGCGAAAACCCAAACTCCAAATCCCAAATCCCAAATCTCAAACTGATCGCTTCCGGCTGTTCAAAAAAACCGGAGTGCCGGCCGTGTTTGGAATTTCCGACCCTTCTCACCGGCCCTCGCCGTCCTGCAAAACAAACTTGGCCTCCGCCCCGTCCGCGCTATGCTCGCGCCCATGAAAACCCCTCCCGCCCGTGCGTCGCGAAAGTCGACTTCGTCCGCCCGCTCCGTCGCCAGCGACACTCCGGCGGGAAAAATTCATCCCGTCATCATCTATCCCTTCCGTCAGCCCGCAAGCTACGCGGACTTGAAGGAACTGTATCAGCTCATCGCCCGGCTTGACGCGGAGAAAGAAACTTACGCGCGCCCCGTCACGGTCATTGATCGCAAGACCTCGGCGGCGATGGATGGCGACCGCGCGTTCCAGGAATTTCGCAAGAACACCGTGGCGAAGCACTCGGACATTCTGGACGTGTATTGTGTCGATACGTGTCAGATGTGGTACTCGGGGCTTGGTCACGCCCATGATCACGGGCGCGACGGCGATGTGTACTGGCTCATCCCCGGCGACTTCAATTACGGCAGCACCACGGGCAAAGAGGTCTTGAGCCGCCTGCATGACCTGCCGGAAATTTGCGTGGAGTTGGAGCAGGACATCTGCATCGGCGAGATCGCCACCGACCACAACAACTCCAAGCAGCTCATCGACACCTACGGCACCTTCGCGCTGCTCTACAACTGGTTCCCCGCCGAGGCGCGCGAGATTCGCGGCTACACCGAGCGCCCGCGCTCCGAGTTTTTCGCGGTGCGCCACGGTTTCCTGAACGACGCGCTCAAGCAGCGTTGGTACGGCTACGAGCAGACGATGGTGATGCTGTTGCAAGCCGTGTTCACGAAGAAGCACATCGCCCAATTTTTCGTCGGCCACGTTTCTGATCTGCCGGAAGGGCGCGACTCACTGCCCTCCATCATGCAGCAGGTCGAGCGCACCGAGCGCGTGCTGAAAACGCTCTGGCGCGAACGGCACGGGGCTACGACCGACTGGCTCGACCAATATGGCGCGCTGGAAAAACAGTCCGAGCACCTGCGCCACTCGGCAATGGCGACTTTGCGAAATGTGCTGGGCTGATCGATTCAGGACGAAACGCCCGCCTTAAATTTTATGCTACGCCCACACACCAAGCCGATGCGCTCGATGAATTTTATCTGCATCGCGCCCACCGCGCAGTCCGTCACCTTGGTCGGTGATTTCAATCAATGGAACCCGCACACGCATCCGTTCAAACAGCAGACCGACGGCGGCTGGCTGATCACGCTGGAATTGAAGCACGGGCATCATCGCTACGCCTTCCTGGTCGATGGTGTGCTCACGCTTGATCCGCGCGCCCAAGGCATCACGCGCAATGATCTGAACGAGCGGGTATCGTTGATTCCGGTGAGTTGAATGGCCTCGGATCAGGACAAGTTCATCCAAGTCGGCGGGCAGCTTTTGCATAAGTGGCAAAACCGTTCCCAAGAGATGCGCTGATGTTTCGGAGTGGTGCTGGTGGCGGCTGTTTTGGCTGGAACGGCGCTCTCGGTCAGGATTTTTCGCGGAGGACGGTCCAGCCGGTTGTCTCGAAGTTAAGCCTTGCGGCCCTCACTCCAGCCGGAGCCGGAAAAACCTCTGCCCCGCTCCGATTTCGGTGGAAAAATTCTGCACGGTGCCGCTGCCCGCGTTCGTGGCTTGAGCAGTGAACTCAGGCAGGTTCGCCGCGCTCTCGATCACATAGTTCACGCCGGTCACCGTTTGAAAAAGGAACTGACCGGCGCCAAACCCGTCCGGCTCGAAGAGCAGGATCGGCGGCACCACCACACGCACGTTCACCGGCGCGGAGGTGGCGCTCAACGATTGATTGTCCGTGGCCAGCGCGCGCAATGTGTGCGTTCCCGCCCCGAGGGTGTTCAGCGCCAGGCCAAAGGGCGCGTTCGTGTTCACCGCGCAGGTCACGCCGTTGGTCAGCCACGTCACGCTCACCACGCTGCCGTCGCTGTCGCTGACGTTCACACCGGCGGACACGGTGGCGGACGCGGCGAAGAGCGCGTTGTCCACCGGGTTGGTGATCGTCACCGCAGGCGGCACGCCGCCGTTGGGCGCGGCGACCACAATGACCAGCCCGGTCATGCTGTGGGAATTCTCGTGAAAGTTGCAGTGGTAGGCGAACGAGCCGGTGTTCGTGAAAACATGGCTGCACGATAAAATGGTGAACCCGCCGCAGAACGGCTCGGCCACGCCCGAACCCGGGCTGACCGTGTGCGAGTCCTGCCCGTTCGACCACACCACGGTGTCGCCCACGTTTACGGTCACAACCTTGGGATTGAAGCTGACGCCGACGACGGAGACATGGACGGTGGCCGCCTGGCCGAGCGACCATCCAGACCACAAACCAATCATCCCAAGGAGACACCGCAACAGTAGTAGCTTCATCATAGAACGGAGCGTTTTATTCCTGATGTTGCGCATTCAGCCGGATAAGCCGGTCGGAAGCAACGCTCAATTACGTGACAAAAGTGCAACGTGCGCGTCTTGGCGCTGTTGCCATAAAGCTCCGGTCAGGCGGGTGTGGCCGCCCGGTGCGGACAACGTGCTGCCGGTTTGCAACCGGCAGGGGCTGGAGCTTTTCCAGAGCGAACAAACCGGCGCAGACCGCTGGAACATAGCGGCCCCTGCCAGTTGCAAACTGGCAGCACGTTGGGGATAGGCAACAGTGGCAAGATGCGCACAAGTGCAACTGGATTAGGCGGCACGAGGCGCATCGGCAAACCTAGTGAGAAAGAAATTCTCAAGCCCACGGGCTCGGGGGAAACCTCCCGATAGAACGCTTGCCTCGCCCGCGCGCTTGCTCTTACTCCTAGCCGCGATCCAACTTACGAACTCGAGGAGCGGTGAAAAAATATCTCCACGTCCTGAACATCGGGATTCAGAACCAGCTCGTGTATCGCGTGAACTTTTTGTTTCGCGCGTGCTTCTCGTTACTTCCGCTCATCGCCACCATCTCGCTCTGGCGCACCATCTACGAGGGCAAGGAAGGCACCACCATCGGCGGCTACACGCTGGCGCAAATGGTCTCCTACTACCTCGCCGTCATGATCGTGGACATGCTGACTGCGGTGAACGAGGACGACTGGCAAATCGCCGCCGATATTCGCGACGGCAACATCAGCCAGTTCCTCGTCAAGCCGATCGACTACCTCAAGTATCGCCTGTGCCTCTTCCTCGCGGGACGCGCGATTTACACAGCGGTGGCGATCGTGCCCGCGGCGTTGTTCATCTACTTCCAGCGCGAATACTTCGTGGCCCCGGCGGACCTCGCGACCGTCGGCTGGTTCATGCTCTCCATCGTGCTGACCGCGCTCCTGCAATTCTTCAGTGCTTACGCAATGGCGCTGCTCGCCTTCTGGGTGCTGGAAGTCTCGACGTTCATCTTCATCTTGTTCGCGTTTGAATACATCGCGGGCGGACATCTCTTCCCGTTGGATATTCTGCCGCCGCTCGTGATGAAGATCCTGTCGTTCACACCGTTCCCGTATCAGTTGTATTTCCCGGTCAGCATCTACGTGGGCAAGGCGACAGGCACGGCGCTCTACCAAGGACTGGTGATTCAATGCTGCTGGGTCGTGGCCGCGTATCTTTTCGCACGCTTCATGTGGGCGCGCGGGATTCGGAAGTATGCCGCCGTCGGAGGGTGAAATCATGAACCTAGAAACTCTCAAATTGTCCGGTGCGAGCCTCCCTCTCCCCTCCACGGAGAGAGGGATTGAGGGTGAGAGGTGGTGCGACCCAACGTCTGGTTTGCAAAGATCACAGCGAGACTTCCCACCCCTCACCCCGTTCCTCTCCCTGTCGAGGGGAGGGGGAGAAAGTCAGCCAGCGCGTCGCGCGGACTTGCGCGGCAGATTTGTCGGAGCCTTCCCATGAACACGAATCAGCCTGCGGCCAATTCTTTCCGGCGCTACTGGTCCGTGTACACGACTTTGCTCCGCAACTCCGTCATCCGCGAGATGAGCTTCAAGACGAACTTCATCCTCTGGATTTTCGTCGAGCTGCTCTGGTTCGCGCTGCAGCTCTCCTTCATCGCCGTCATCTACTCGCACACCGATCGCATCGGCGACTGGACGAAATGGGAAGTCGTGCTCCTCATGGGTACGGCGCATTTCATCCAGCAGATTTTCCAGGCGTTCTTCCTGACCAACTGCGTGGAAATCTCCGAACTCATCCGCACCGGCAAACTCGACTTCATGCTGCTGCTGCCGGTCAACACGCGTTTCCTCCTCTCGCTGCGCAAGGTCGATCTCGGCGCGTTCGTCAACGCCGCCAGCGCGCTCGTCATCATCGGCTACGCGCTGCACCGGCTCGGGCGCGTGCCGGGCGTCTGGGAGTGCGCGGGCTTCGCGCTCTGCGCCCTCTGCGGCGTGCTCATCCACTACTCGCTCATGTTTCTGCTCACCACGATCAGCTTTTGGACGGTGCGCGCGCAGGGTATCGTGTGGGGCTACTACAGCCTCTTCAACATCTCGCGAATGCCAGACGCGGCCTATCGCGGCGTGTTCAAGGCGGTGTTCACCTTCGTCATCCCGATGGTCCTCGTGGCGAATGTCCCGGCGAAAGTCCTCGTGGCCAAACTCCGCTCGCCCTTTGAACTGCTCCTGCTCGTGGTGATGATGCTCGTCTGCGCCGCCGCCTCGGAAATCCTCTGGCGCTTCTCCGTGAAACGCTACACCAGCGCGAGCAGTTGAAGGTGCTGCCAGTTGGCAACTGGCCGGGCTGGCGAACGACGAAGGTGCCCGCATGTCGAAGGAGTTGACGTTCTGGTTTTCGAGGCTCCTGCTGGTTGCAAACCGGCCGCACGCTGTTTCCTCTTGTCGCCTGTCGTCCGCTCACTAATTTCTCCGCCATGCAACGACTCACCCTTCTCGCCCTGGCCTGCGCTGCCGCGCTTTTCACTTCCTGCACGTCCTCTGATTACGCGCCGCAGACCACCGCCGAAAACTGGCCGCGCTTTCGCGGGCCGAACGGCCAGGGGCATTCACGCGAGACTGGGCTGCCCGTCCACTGGAGCGCCACTTCCAACGTCGTCTGGAAAACCGCCATCCCCGGCGAGGGCTGGTCTTCGCCCATCGTGTGGGACGGAAAAATCTTTCTCACCAGCGTCACGGAGAATGGATCGAAGTGCCATGTGCTCTGCGTGGAGGCGGCGAGCGGCGTGATCCTTTGGAACAAGCAAGTCCTCGAACAACAACCGCGCCGCAAGGAGAATAAGAATTCCTACGCCACGCCCACGGCCACGACGGATGGCCAGCAGGTTTATGCCGTGTTCGGCGACGGCAGCGTGGTCGCGCTCACCATGAAAGGCGATCTCGTGTGGACGAATCGCGAGGTGAAATTCTATTCGCGCCACGGTCTCGGCTCCTCGCCCATCGTTCACGACGGCCTGCTCATCATGCCTTACGACGGCAGCAATCCCGTCACCGCCGCCGGCAACTGGCCCAAGGTGGACGATAACGAAAAGACCGGCTGGCAAATCCCGTGGGACCAGGCGCTCGTCGTGGCGCTCGACACCAAGACCGGGAAACGCGTCTGGACAGGCAAGCGCGGCCTGTCCCGCATCTCACACGTCACACCCTTCGTCGCGAACGTGGACGGCAAAGACCAAATCATCAGTGGCGCGGGCGATCGTTTGCAGGGGTTTAATCCGAAGACCGGCGAACTCATCTGGTCCATTTACGCGCAGGGCGAGGGCGTGACGCCTTCACCCGTGCTGGGCGACGGCGTGGTTTACGCCTCGTCCGGTTTCGAGAAGCCCACGCTGCGCGCGGTGAAGCTCGGCGGTGCCAAAGGCGACGTGACCGAGACGCACATTGCGTGGGAACAGAAGAAAGGCGTCACCACGCAGCCGTCGCCCATTTACGTGCGGCCGCATCTCTACTCGATCAAGGACGACGGCGTGGCGGTCTGCTACAACACCACCAACGGCGAAGTCATCTGGCAGGAACGCGTGGGCGGAAACCACAGCGCCTCGCCGGTGTCTGCGGATGGCAAAATCTATTTCCTCTCCGAAGCCGGCGAGACCACCGTCATTGAGGCCGCGCCCGTGTTCAAAGTGCTGGCGAAAAATTCCCTCGGCGAAAAATGCCAGGCCTCGATGGCCGTTTCTGGGAAAAACTTGTTCATCCGCACGGACAAGAACCTGTTCTGCATCGGCAGCTCACGCTGACGAGAGTGGAGGGCAACGTGCTGCCGGTTTGTAACCGGCAGGGGCCAAGAACTTTTGCCGCGTTAAAAACAGTTTCTGATCCTCGGAGCGAGCAGCCCCTGCCGGTTGCAAACCGGCAGCACGCTGGCCGCGACACCCGTTGCCATCGCCTGCAACTTTGCCGCACTATCCGCGCGTGTTGAAAACGACGGCGGACAAACGCGCGCTTCTTCAGAAAATCATCGCCCAGCTCCGGGCGGGGCTGGAGATGTACGCCAAGGCCGCGCGCACCGCGCACGCCGAGGCCACGCACGAGTCGAGCAAGGCGGAAAACAAATACGACACGCGCGGGCTGGAAGCGTCCTATCTCGCGCGCGGCCAGTCGAAGCAGGCGGCGGAGACGGTGCAGGCCATTGATGAGTTCGAGGCGCTTCCGCTTCGCACCTTCGCGGAGACGGATAAAATCGAAGTGGGCGCGTTCGTGGAATTGAAGGCGAAGCGCGGCAGCAATTTTTATTTCATCGGCCCGCGCGCGGGCGGCACCGAGGTCATCCATCACGGTGAGGAAGTACTGGTCATCACGCCGTCCTCGCCGCTCGGCCAACAGATCGTCGGACGCAGGCAGGGCGAGAAGGTGCAGTTGAACATCGCCGGCAGCGTCAGCGAATTTCGCATCGCCGCCGTCGCCTAAATTTTTCCCATGGCCAAGACCACACACATCGAACTCTCACGCGAAGTCCGCATCCCGATTCTTTACGAGGACCGCTCCATCCTGGCCATAGACAAGCCAGCGGGCTGGATGCTCGTGCCGCTCTCGTGGCAGAACACGAGCTGGAATCTCCAGGCCGCGCTGATGTCCTCCATCGTGGCCGGGCATTTCTGGGCGCGCTCGCGCAACATCAAATATCTGAAATACATCCACCGGCTCGACGCGGAGACGACGGGCATCATGCTCTTCGCAAAAAGCCAGGGGGCGCTGCACGCGTTTGAGGAGATGTTTGAATCGCGGCGCATGGAGAAAATTTATCTGGCCGTCGTGGATCGCGAGCCGAAGGAGAAAGAGTGGACTTGCCAGTTGAGCCTCGGGCCGGACCCGCAAAACATCGGACGCATCGTCGTGGATCCCGAGGGCAAACCGACGGAGACGGCGTTTCGCGTGCTCGCCAGTTCGCACGGGCGGCATCTGATCGAGGCGCGGCCCTACACCGGGCGCACGCATCAGATTCGCGTGCATCTGGCGCAGTCAGGCTGCCCGATCATCGGCGATGAACTTTACGGCGAGGACGCGGACGACATGGCGCTGCGCGCGGTGGGGCTGGCCTTTCGCGATCCATTCACGCGCAAACCAGTTTTCATCCGCGCGCCGGTGGAGGAGTTTTTGAAACCGTACGGAATTTCCGGGGCGAACTATCGCGTGCGGTTCGAATCGCTGCCGCCGCCCCCGCCGAAGGCCGCGCGCCGGAAGGATTGAAAACCAACGCGGGTAGGGCGTCGTCGCTCCGCGCGCGCCGGGCCACACAACTGAGGGACGGTTCAGAACTACAAACGCCTCATTCCGGCGCGCACGGAGTGACGACGGCCTACCCGTCGTTTGAAACTCCACGAACCAGTTGCGCGGCGTTTCCGTTTGCGCGATAACCGCGCCCACACTCAACCAAGGAACATTATGAACCAGAGCATCAAAACTATTCTCACGACCACGCTTCTCGCGGGGGCATTCATTCTCACGGGCTGCCAGTCCGGCTCGCACCACCACGGACGGCACGCGCGCGCGGAACTAAATCCCACGGCGAACAACAAGGTGCAGGGCACGGTGGATTTCTTTGAGACCGCCAAGGGCGTGCGCGTCGTGGCCAAGGTCAGCGGACTCACGCCTGGGCTGCATGGGTTTCACATTCACGAGAAGGGTGATTGCTCGGAAAAAGATGGCACCGCCGCAGGTGCTGCCGGCGGCCATTTCAATCCCGGCGGCATGAAGCACGGCGGACCGACGGACGCGATGCGTCACGCGGGCGACTTCGGCAACATCACGGCGGACGCGTCGGGGAATGCCACCTACGAAGCCATCGACGCGCACATCACGTTCGACGGGATGAACTCGATCATCGGACGTGGCGTGATTGTCCACGCGAACGCGGATGATCTCTCCGGCCAGCCGGCCGGCAACGCCGGGCCACGCGTGGCGTGCGGAGTGATCCTGATGCACTGAGCGGGGCGCGGACCGCCGAGTCCGCGTGTTTTCCACGAAAACACCGAAGAGTGCGGCCAAGAAAGTTTAGGAAAGATTCTGCGCGCCTGCCCCGGATTCATCCTGGCTCATCGGACACGCTGAAGCGTGAACTCCAACCCAGGCGCGGGCCGCTTCCGTTGGAGTTCAACCTTCAGGTTGTCCGGCCCAGAAACGCGCGGACTCGGCGGTCCGCGCTCCGTGGGGCGAAAATTTTCGCACGCTCTATTGATTTGCAAAACTCGACGCCTATAGTCGCGCCGATTTGACCAAGCAACATGAGTGACAATGCCGCTTCCGGCGCTCCGTGGAACATCGATTCCGCGCGCAACCTCTACAACATCCACCGCTGGGGCTCGAAATACTTCGACATCAATGAAGCCGGGCATGTCGTGGCCACGCCGCTGCAGGACGCGGGCACGGCGGTGGACATCACCGATGTCATCGAAGAGGCGAAGAGTCGCGGGCTGCGCTTTCCGCTGCTCATTCGCTTTCAGGACATTCTCCGTCACCGCGTCGAGTCGTTGAACAACGCGTTCCGCAACTCGATCAAGGAGTTCAATTATCAGGGCGAGTATCGTGGCGTGTTTCCCATCAAGGTGAACCAGCTCCGCGAAGTCGTGGAAGAAATTCTCGAGGCGGGCAAGCCGTTCAACTTCGGACTCGAAGTCGGCAGCAAGCCGGAACTGTTCGCCGGTCTCGCGCTGCAACAGCAGATGGGCGGGCTGATCATCTGCAACGGCTACAAGGACGCGGGCTTCATCAAGATGGCGCTGCTCGGCATCAAGCTCGGCAAGCGCGTCATCATGGTCGTGGAGAAGTTGGAGGAGTTGAAGCACATCATCGCCATCTCAAAACAGATTGGCGTGGAGCCAATCATCGGCATCCGCGCGCGACTGCTCAGCAAGGGTGCGGGCAAGTGGGCCGAGAGCGGAGGCGAGAATGCGAAGTTCGGCCTGAGCACGGCGGAGCTTCTCGCCGCGACGGAAATGCTCACGCGCGAAGGACTCGGCCACTGTTTCAAGCTGCTGCACTTCCACATCGGCTCGCAGGTGCCGGACATTCTCACGGTGAAGAAGGCCGTGCAGGAAGCGGCGCGCTTCTACGCGAAGCTGCGCAAGATGGGTTTCGATCTGGAGTTCATTGACGTGGGCGGTGGTCTCGGCGTGGACTACGACGGTTCGCGTTCGGCGTTCGAGAGTTCGATCAACTACTCGTTGCAGGAATACACCAACGACATCGTTTATTACATCGCCGACGTGTGCAACGCCGAGGGCGTCCCGCACCCGAACATCGTGAGCGAGAGCGGACGCGCCATCGTCGCGCATCACAGCGTGCTGATCGTGGAGGTGTTCGGGAACATCGAGAAATCTCCGCCGGGCATCAATTTCGAGTACGGCGAAAACGAAATCCCCATCGTCCGCGAGCTGCTCGACATGCGGAAGAACCTCGGGAAGTTGAACAAGCTCGAAGCCTTCCACGACGCGCAGGAGCGCCGCGAGGACGCGCACCAGATGTTCACGCTTGGCCTGATGGAATTGCCAGACAAGGCGAAGATCGAGTGCCTCTATTGGGAAATTTCCAAGGCGGTCGTCGAGAGTTTCAAAGGCCAGGCCTACATCCCGGAGGAAATTAGAAAGCTCGAAGACAGTCTCGGCGATCAATACCTGTGCAACTTCTCCGTCTTCCAATCGCTGCTCGATCACTGGGCGCTCGGACAATTGTTCCCAATCATGCCGCTCAGCCGCTTGAACGAGCGGCCCACGCGCGAAGGCACGCTGGTGGACATCACCTGCGACTCGGACGGGCAGATTAACAAGTTCATCGACTTGCGCGACGTGCGCGACACGCTGCCCATGCACGAGCTGCGGCAGAACGACAACGGTCAGGAACCTTATTACCTCGGCTTCTTTCTCATGGGCGCCTATCAGGACATCATGGGCGACCTGCACAATCTGTTTGGCCGCGTGAATGAGATGCACGTCTTCCTCGACCCGGACGAGGCGGCTGGCTACTACATTGAGGAGATCATTGAGGGCAACACCATCGTGCAGTGCCTGACAGCCGTGCAGTACGATGAAAAGGATTTGGCGCGGCAGTTGAAGGCGCAGATTGACGACGCGATCAAAGGTGATCGGATGAAGCCATCGGAAGGGATGCGGTGGCTGGACGATTATGAACGCGGTCTCCGCGAATACACCTATCTCACGTTCTAGCGAGGCCGCGATGCCAGAGCCGGAACGTCATGTCGTGCTGCTCTCGTCGCTGCGCGGACTTGTGCGCGGGCTGTCGTGCCTCTTCTGGGGACTGCCCGCCGCGCTAGTCATCGCCGTGCAGACGACGCGCGGCGACTGGTTGAAACCCTCCAGCCTCGCGCCCAACGCGGTCGCAGCCGTGCTGGGCATCGCACCCGTCCTGTTCGCCATGCTGCTGCTGCTCTACGGCGTGTGGATGATGGGAAATTTCCAGACGCAGGAACGCATCTGGATGTCCGCGCTGCACCGCGCCCGCTTCGTCGCCACCATCAACGTCGGCCTGTCGCCATTTCTTTTTTTCTGGAGCAAGGTTTCCTCACACTGGTTCTTCAACGTGACGGTCGGGCTGATGGTGCTCTCGATGCTGGCCTTTCTCTACCTCTTGAACAGCGTGCTCGCGCGTCTTGCCGCGATGCTGCCGGATGAAACCTTGCGCGGCGAAACGCAGGTGTTCACACGGCTCAATCAAATCATCCTGCTCGTGCTCACCGCGTCCGCGCCGTTTTATTTTCTGGTGCGCGGCGCGGAGACGCTGCCGCGCATCCTCGTGGATTTCATGCTGCTCCTGGAGCGCGTCGGCGAACTGATGCCCTTGATGTCGCTGCTCGTCTTCGTGCTGCTGCCCGTGGCCATGACGATGGCGCTGCTGTGGAAGACGAAGGAAGTGATCATGACCAGCGTGTTTTCCAGCGCGGGCGAACCGCCCGCGCGTTAGGGTTTCTGAGTGTGAGTCGCGTCAGGACGCGCGGGCGGAAACTCCAAACTTCAAAATCCAAATTCCAAACAAATTTCAAACACCAAACTCCATCAGACGCGGTCCGTATGCTGGCCCCCGTTCCATTTCTCCAAATCGGATATCTCCAAATCGGATACTTGCCAGAACGGGCTTTTTGAGATTTGAAGTTTGGAGTTTATTTGGATTTTGGATTTTTCCTCTACCACTCCGCCTTCGTTGACTTCACTCCGACCGGCCCCGATGCTCCGGCCACGAATTGCGTATGCCAAAAGTTACCGTCTTGCCCGCGAATGTTTCCGCCGAAGTTGAGCCGGGAGAACTGCTGCTCGATGCCGGCGAGAAAGCCGGCGTGGAAATGGAGGCCGGCTGCTTCAACTGCTCCTGCGGGACGTGCGTGGTGGAAGTCGTGAGCGGCATGGAAAATCTCGCCGAGCCGACGCCCGAGGAACTGGACGTGCTGGACGCCTGGAACAAAGACCCGGAGACGCACCGCCTGACGTGCTGCGTGAAGATTGAGAAGGGCGAGGTCGTGATTAAGGCGGGGCACTGACCGCGTCTCGCTGGCGCATTTCCAAAATTTAGAAACCCGCCGCCCCGCTGTCTGCGGCACGTTTGTCCGCGCCGGTTTCCAATTTTCCGGCACCGTTCATCACGATGATTTCCGCAGCGCCTTGCGAGCCGGACTCCGTGAGCGTGTGACCGCGTTGGCGCAGAGCTTGAATCACCTCGCCGGAAAACGACCCGCGCTCAAACAGAATCCGATCCGGCAGCCATTGATGATGAAAGCGCGGCGCGTCCACCGCCGCCTGCGCGCCCATTTCAAAATCCACCACGTTGAGAATCGTGAGCAGCACCGTGTTGATGATGGTGCGTCCGCCGGGACTGCCGGTGACCATGAGCAACCGTCCGTCACGCACGACAATCGTCGGCGTCATGCTCGACAACATGCGTTTGCCCGGCGCGGTCAGATTTGGCGCGGTGCCGATGAGGCCATTCGTCGTGGTCAGTCCCGGCGCGGCGTTGAAGTCGCCCATCTCGTTGTTCAACAAAAATCCCGCGCCCGGCACGACGATGCCCGAGCCGTACGATTCCTCCAGCGTGTAGGTGAGCGCCACGGCGTTGCGGTTGGAATCCACGACGGAGAGATGCGTCGTCTCT
>JBBQYK010000057.1:0-16861 GCA_038208765.1 Verrucomicrobiota bacterium | reverse complement strand
GGCCCTCGACGCCTACATCGAAAGCGCACGGCTCAGTCCCGATTTCACCACCGGCTACGCGCAGGGCCTGAGCATCGCGAATGTTCTCGCCAGCTCCGATCCCGCGCGGGCGCGGAACATTTTGGAGCGGCTGATGGAAGCGCAGCCGGAGCGTCCGGTGGCGCGGCAGATGTTGGAGCGACTGTTTCCGAAATGACGGCGGCGGCTTGGGCGCTGGAGCAGGAGCGCAACCATCACTTCGTCACGCGCTTCGGCTTGTTCCGGTGTGCGCTCGCGTAAAACTTTTTGTGCATCTCCAGCAGGCGGTTCAGTTCCTGAATCGGCTCAGGATGATCCTCCACGCGCAGATCGACGTAGCGATCATTCTGCCCGGCGTAGCCGCCTTTCTCGCGCACCACGAGCAGCGCAGCGGACTGCTGCCCGCGCTTGTCGCCCCCGGCCTGCTGCCCCGCGTCGAGCGCGGCCATGAGCCAGTCGGCGAGTTCGCTGTTGGGGACGGTGCGCGCCTTTTCAAACGCAGACGCCATCGCCTTCACCACGCCTTCGTCGGAGAGAATGTTTCCTTGCGCGCAAAAATTTGTGCCTTCGATGTGTCCCGCCCATGCGTTGCACTTCGCGCCGGTGAAACTGGCCGCGCGGCCCTGCGCATCCACGACGCCGGCCTGACGCTGGTCGCGGCCCGAGTCGGCCTCCGTGAGTTGCCGCAAAGTTTCCTTCGCGCTCCGGCCAGATTCCAATAACGCCAGTCCATCCGGTCCGTAGCTCGTGTTCGCGTACGACTGTGTGGCGATGGCCCCAACTTTAGCCTTCGCCCACGGGACCACCGAGCCGACGCCAAAGAACTTACTCTGCACCGCCACGCCGAGATCGCCCGTGGCCGGATCGAAACCCACGATGGAAAAAGTCGCGACGGGCGGCAGATTCGAGACAGCCGGCGATTCGGCAGCGCGACCGGAGCGGAGGCCGTCCGACAAGGACATCAACACCATCAGCGGGAGAATTTTGCCAGCGAGCGTCTTCATGCTGAAAGCGATTAGAGGCCCCGGCATCGAAATCCGCAACCAGGACGTGCTGCTCTGCTACGACGTGAAGGCGAAATAGGAAGAAGGCTGCCCAGCGCCGCCTTTCCCGGAACGTGATGGGCAGGATCGGGGCGGGGAAAATCTTCTCGACCGGCCAGTTAAGCCCCTTTTACTTTGCGGTCATGAAACCAGATAGGCTGAAACCCACGCCACCGACTCACTGTTAGGCCACGTTCGCGCATGATGACCCGAACGCTCACGGCTCTGGTCTTGATGGCAGCACTTGCTGGTTGCGGGCGTTCTGGCAGCACATCCACCACTATGAATTCAGACGCTATCCCTGTTCAGGCAGACGACCCCGAGATGCAGGCGGCGATGCAGACGGCACGCGAAAGATTCCCTGAGTTCTGGCGTGAGGTTTCCGCCGACTACAAGCGCGTCATTCCGGCTCTGGGTGGCTCGATGGTGAAGGCATACTTTTACGACACAGGCGCGAGAAAGACCGGCGAGCACATGTGGGTTCGCGATGTCGAGTATGACGGCAAGACGATTACCGCGGTATTGGCGGACACGCCACGACAGTTGCGCAGCGTGCGCTCCGGTGAGCAGGTAAGTTTTCCCTTGGAGCGCCTCAGCGATTGGTTTTACGTGGAGGGCGACAAGGCCATCGGAGCATTTACGGTGAGGTTGCTGCGCACGCGGATGAGCGCGGAGCAGCGTCGAGCACATGACAGTCATTATCCATTTCAATTCGAGTAGAGACCGGTGGCCTAACCCACTTGATAGGCTGAAACGAACGAGACCGCGCTGAACACTGAGGCGCACAGCACCCTCGTCTTCCCCTGAATAATTCCCCGCGCATCCTTGTCTCTTTCTCCCAACATGCAATCAACACGCTCCTTCAACCGCCGCGCGTTCGTGAAATCCGTGGCGGCCACTTCCCTCGCCCTGCCCTTCTTTGTCCCGCGCCTGTTCTCCGCGCCGGCCTCGGGCCGCGTGCGGCACGCCAGCTTCGGCGCGGGCGGCATGGCCGCCGCCGACCTCGGCGAAATCACCCGGCACGCGAACGTGGACTTCATCGCCGTGGCCGACGTGGAGCCGGCCAAGGCGGATGCGTTGAAAAAGAAATTCCCCGAGTTGCGCGTGTACGAAGACTGGCGCGTGATGCTCGACCAGGAAAAGGATTTGACCAGCGTGAACGTCTCCACGCCCGACCACATGCACGCGCCGATGGGCATGAGCGCCATGCGCCGCGGCCTGCACGTCTATGGCCAGAAGCCGCTCACGCATGACCTCTACGAGACGCGGAAGCTGACGGAGTTCGCGCGCGACCAGAAGCTGGTCACGCAGATGGGCATCCAGATTCATTCCAGCAACGTGTATCGCCAGGCGGTGCTGCTGGTGCAGACGGGCGCGATTGGCAAGGTGAAGGAAGTCCACACGTGGAGCAGCAAGAAGTGGGGCGACACGGCGGCGAAACCGGACCGCGTTGATCCTGTACCCGCTGGATTCAACTGGGACGCGTGGCTGGGCGTGTGCGCGGAGCGGCCGTTCATCAAGGGCTGGTATCATCCCGGCGAGTGGCGCAAGCGGCTGGACTTTGGCACCGGCACCTTCGGCGACATGGGCTGCCACATTTATGATCCGGTCTTCAAGGCGCTCGCGCTGACTGCGCCGCTCTCCGTGCGCAGCGAAGGGCCGGCGCCGAACGCACATTCCTGGGCCGTGGACGCGGTGATTCATTACGTCTTCCCCGGCACGCAGTTCACCGAAGGCAAGACCGTGAAGGTGACGTGGTATGACGGCGACCAGCGTCCGCCGCAGGAAGTGCAGGAGCTGGTGAGGAACAAAAACGCGCCGGCGGAACGTCCCTGGAAACTGACCGACCAGGGCAGCATCGTCATTGGCACCGACGGCGTGCTGCTCATCCCGCATGTGGACCGCCCGAAGCTTTTTCCGATGGAGAAATACGCCGGCTTCAAATTGCCCGAAACGCAGAACGCCAATCACTGGCATCAGTTCGTTGACGCGATTCTCGGCAAGGACAAGACGTCGGCAAACTTCGACTACTCCGGCCCGCTGACCGAAGCCGTGCTGCTCGGCAGCGTGGCCTCACGCTTCCCGCACACCACGCTGGATTGGAACGCGAAGAAGATGACCTTCAACGTGAAGGACGCGAACCAGTTCGTGCGGAAGAAGTATCGCCAAGGGTGGGATGTGAAAGGGCTGTAGCCCCTCGCCGCGTTTCCTGCAAAAGTGTTTCTTGGCGAAGGCGCGGCCCGAGCCGTTGTTCTACGCCTATCGGGTGCTACTCACGGGCCTTCACCTGATGTGCACCGGCGTGGTGAACGCAAACTTGGTGGGTTGAAGGGAAAGGCGGGTCTGCCCATCGCCGACCTCATCGCTCGCAAACGATCCCGCGAGCATACCGCCCCGAAGACGCTGACGTAGCCTTTCACCATCGTGAATACGAGCGGCCGCGTGTCGAGTCGCAGACGGCGCACGACGCGAGCCAGTTGCCCGAACTGCCGAGTGAGGAGACGCGAAAGGCGCTGAATGAGTTGCTGGGTGGGGATTCACTTAATTCACCTCGCATCGTGTTGCGAAGGATGCACGGCTGATTGACGCAGCAGTCGGGTTGTGCAAATGATTCCGGCCTCAACGCAAGTCCCCGCTCCTGAGACTGCGTTCCTGAGTTCGTTCTAATTCTAGTGAAAAATCGCCTAAAAACTTTACTGGGGATCGGATTTGTTTTGTGCCTCCCTTCTGTCGCGTTCGCACAGACGTCGTCGCGTTCGCTGCTGGCTATCAATAACGTCTGGAAATATCAGCAGACGACGAATTTTGATGGAGTGAACTGGGCTGCTCCGGCGTTTGATGATTCATCTTGGCCATCGGGACCGGCGCTGCTCTATGTCGAGACGAATCCTTCCGTCACACCACGCAACACCCCGCTCACGCTGGGACGGATCACCTATTACTTCCGCACGCATTTTCAGTTAACTAACGGCACAAGCGGCACATCGCTGGTGTTTTCCAATCTCATCGATGATGGCGCGGTGTTTTACTTGAACGGCGTCGAAGTGCAGCGGGTGCGGATGCCCGACTCGCCGCCAGTCATCGCCTATGCCACCCTCGCCAATGCGATCCCGCCCGGGAGCGGGGACGCCACGGCCTACGACGTGTTCACGCTTACGGGGGATGCGCTGACCAATCTTCTCCGCGGAGACAACGTGCTCGCGGTGGAAGTGCATCAGCGATCGTCCGGCAGCGGCGACATCGTTTGGGGCGCGGCCCTGAGCGCGTTGGTCTATTCTGGACCGATGACATTTACGGCGCAGCCGACTAATGCTTCCGTTCTTGATGGCCGGCCCGTTTCGTTCACGACCTCAGTCATCGCCAATTCGGATCTGGTGTATCAATGGTTCAGAAACGGTGTGGCCATTCCGGGCGCGACGAATCGTACTTACGCACTGACCGCCGCGTATCCGTCGCACGCAGGCACTTATTTTCTGGAAGCCAGCAACTCCAGCGGCACGCTGGGCAGCAGCAATGCCATCCTCGCGGTCATCGATGATTTTGATCCGCCGCTCCCGATCTTCGCGACGGGGGCGAAAGACCTCGTCACCATCTCAATCCCATATACCGAGGCGCTGGACGCCGCCTCGGCTACGGACACGAATCATTTTACCGTGCTACCCGGCGGCTCGGGCGGCGTACCAGCCCAAGTGTTGTCGGCCACGCTCGTGAACCAGACCAACGTCTTACTCGTCACTACCCCGCGCACGGCGCGGGCTGATTACCTTGTCCACATCGCTGGTGTGCGCGACTTGTCCTCGCGCTCGAACACGCTGGCGATAGATCTGCCGCTGCGCTCGGTGGTGGATCTGGTGACGGTTGATGGCACGACGAACTGGCGCTTCGATGATTCGGGGGCGGAAGCACTCGCGGCTTGGGCGCAACAAAGCTTCGATGATTCAAGCTGGTCGAATGGCCCGGCGGTCTTTTACGCCGGTGCGCAAGCCGGACTGTTGCCGGAACTCGTGCGGACTACACTGCCGCTGACGAACCGTGCCGACACGGGCCGCGTGCTCACCTACTACTTCCGGCTCCGATTTGATTTTCCCGGCGAGCCGGCCACCGCAACGCTGCGCCTCCGGCACATCGTCGATGATGGCGCGGTGTTTTATTTGAACGGCGCGGAGGTTTACAGCGTACGCATGCCCGCGACGCGTCCGCTCTCCTCCACCAACCTCGCGGCGGGTTCCATCGGCGGGGCGGTGTATGAGCCGGCCACGAACCTGGGCGGCGTCACGCTTTCCATTTCCAACCTCTCCGCCGGGCAGAACGTGCTGGCGGTGGAAGTGCATCAAGGAGCGGCCACCAGTTCAGACATCGCGCTCGCCGCCACGCTCGAGGCGAGCATCGAACGCTTCGCGCCGGCCGTGCGGCTGCAAATCCCCGGCGCGCTCTCGGAACTCGCCGGCGTGATCGCCAACGGCGGCACGGCGACGATTGACGCGCCGCTGCCCACGAACCTCGTCGTGACGCTCGCGTCGAGCGCGTCGAATTCCGTGGTGGTGCCGTCGTCGGCTTTGATTCCAGCGGGCGCGACCACTGTTTCCTTCAACATCACGGTGCTCGACGACAACCTGCTCAACGGCACGCGGGCCGTGGTTCTCTCCGCGAGCGCGTCCGGATACTCGATCACCCGCGGCACGGTGGTGCTCACCGATGACGAAGTCGCCACGCTGACGCTGACCTTGCCAGCCGGCATCCTGGAGGGCACCAGTGCGGCGGCGACACTGACGCTGGATCGCGCGCCGACCTTTGCCGCTGCCATCTCCCTCGTCTCGACCAACCCACCGCTGAGTTTTCCGGCGACGGTCACGATTCCGGCTGGTGCCACTTCCGTGCTCTTCAACGTCACGGCGACCGACGATGCGCTGGTCAACGGCACGCGGCTCGCGAGTGTCACCGCGCAATTTCCAAACTGGATTTCCAGCACCGCGGCCGTGTCCGTGCTCGACAACGAATCGACCAACCTTTTCTTCAGCGTGCCAGTGCCGGTGAGTGAAGGGGCGGGCGTGCTGACGAACAGCTTCTTCATGGCTCTTGGCGGGATTGCGGTCGCGCCGGTCACCGTCCAACTGTCTTCGAGCGACCCAGCGCAACTGGCCGTGCCCGAGTCGGTCGTCATTGCTGCCGGGCAAAGCAACGCCAGTCTCTCCATGACCGTTTACGACGACCTGCTCACCAATGGAACGCGCGCTGTGGCGCTCTCGGCGTCCGCGTCCGGCTTTGCGACTGCGCAGACCAACGTGTTTCTCACGGACAACGAGACGCCGCTGTTCATCGAGTTGCCCGCTGTGGCGCGCGAAGGCGACGCGGCGGTGACGGGCCGCGTGTTCGCCGCGCAGGCGATGCTGTTCAACACCACGGTGGGTCTTCGGTCGAGTGATGTGTCTTCGCTGACCGTGACGACCAACCTCGTCATTGCGGCGGGCCAGACCTCGGCGGTGTTCACCGCGACGTTCCCCGATGACAACCTGCTCGACGGCACCCATCTCGTGACGGTGAGCGCGCACCTGCCCAACGCGACCAACGGCGTGGCGACGGTGCAGGTGCTCGACAACGAAGCCACGAATCTCGTGGTGCTGCTCCCGGCGTCCGCCGTGGAGGGCGACGGCGTGCGCACCAACGCCGGACAAGTGCGGCTCGGCGGCGTCGCCGTCTCGAACGTGGTGGTGGCGCTGACCTCGACCGCCGCCGGTTCGCTGGGCGTGCCCGCGTCCGTCACGATTCCCACGGGTGCGAGCAACGTGACGTTCGATCTGAACTTCCCTGACAACGCGCTGACCGACGGCACGCGCACCATCGGTGTCGCGGCGAGCGCGCCGGGCTTTCTCAACGGCACAAACGCGCTGACCGTCTTCGACAATGATCCGCATCATGTGACGTTCAGCGGGATCGCGACGCCGCAATACCTCGGCAGCAACTTCACGGTCACGGTCACGGTGGAAGACATCAGCGGGCGGCGGTTGACGAATATAGCCGGCATAATTCCCATTACAGCGGACGCAAATGGCGTTGGGGTGCCGGTCACGCCCATGATGATTGGTCCGATAACCAACGGACAATGGAGCGGGCCGCTAAGAATCGAAGCCGTTGGGCGCATGGTGCGTGTTCGGGGCGTGACCTGGCCTGGACAGTCGAATCCGTTTCACGTCGAGCCGCCGCCGATCCGTATTCTCAACTTGCTGGCGCAAGATTTGGCAGTGCATCCGCTCTCGGGTGCGGTGCTGGCAAGTGTTGTCTCCAGCGGCGGCTACACGAACCAGCTGGTGGTGATTGATCCTGTTTCGGGCACAATTACGAACGCATACGGCCCCGTCATTTCGCCCGGACAATTGGAAATTTCGTCCCATGGGCAGTTCCTCTATGCCAGCATCAGCAACAGTGCTGCACTGCAACGCTTCGACTTCGGCACCCGGATGTTTGCTGCGCCGTTGAACTTCGGCTCCCCTGGGAGCACAACGCCGGATTTTGCGATCGTGAACGGCCTCGTGGATACGGTGGTTGTCTGGAACGGTACGCTCCTGCGGTTCAGCAGCGGAGTGCGCAGCGAACTGTCGCTGGGAGGTGTGGCGTCTCCGGCCTACTTAGCCAGTTCTCCAACGCCCAATACTTTCTATGGGTTAGATGGCGGCCGAGCACCAATGTACAGCGTCACTCTTCGATTCAACGCGAATCCCTTTCGTATTATCGGCACGAACATGGGCGTCATCTTCGCAGCGACTCCCAATTTCATTGGCAACGGCGGAGCCATTTACGCCGAGTCGGGAGAGGCCGTTGACGCCAATACACTTTCACTGTTGGGCCATTACCCTGGCAGTGGCCCTGTTGTCGTTGATTCGAATCTGCACCGGACGGTTTTCCTGCAATATCACGGTCAGGCGAGCCGAAGCATCGAAGCTTACGACCGCGACACATTCAAATCGTTATATCGCCTCACTCTTCCTTCCCTCCTCAATGGCACCGCGCAGGTCAATCGGTTTTTGCGCTGGGGCGACAACGGGTTCGTCATCAGCTTTGGCAATGGCCAGTTCACTCCGGGACAGATCTGGTTTGTGCAATCCAATCTACTGCTGCCGACGAACTCGCCTGCCGATCTCGTGCTCACCCATACACCTCCACCGCCGCCGATCGTCGCCGGCAGCAACATGACCTACACGCTCACGGTTTCGAATCAGGGACCGGGAATTGCCACGCTGATCAGGGCAACCAACGCCCTTCCTGCGAATGTCCTTGTGCTTTCCGTCACTCCATCGAGCGGCGTGGTGACGCAAAGCAACGGCGTGCTCTGGTGGAACGTGGATGAACTGGCGGCGGGCGCCAGCGCTGCCCTGGTTTATTCGCTGATCCACTCGAACGCCGGATGGCACCACAACTACGCTGCTGGTGCGGCCTCCGAAGCCGATCTCAATTTCACCAATAACGGTTCGCACCTTTCGACGTTCGTCGGGTTGACCGCCGGCGCCAACGGCGTGGCCGGCTTGGATTTTCCAATCGCGGACATGCTGTACGATGCATCTCTCGACCGTCTCTTGCTGAGCCTCGGCAACACTGGCACGCCGCAGTCTAATGGCATTGCTATTTTCAACCCTGTCAGCGGCGTGGTGGAAAGTTTCACGCCGCTCGGCACGCGGCCCACCAAGCTCGCGCGCTCCGGCGACGGACAATTCCTTTACGTGTCGCTGCCTGATCCCGCCGTGGTGCGGCGGCTCACGCTGCCCGCCCTGTTATCGAACCTGCAATTCCCTCTGGGCGGTGAAGTCATCTATGGAGTCACGTATCCGTGGTTCGCAGGCGAACTGGTGGTCTTGCCTGATCAGCCGAATGCGGTCGCGGTGTCGCGCGTACGCCAGGCCGGGCCGCTGGCGGGGGAGTTCAATCAAGGTGTCGGCATCTTCGACAACGGCGTGCTGCGCAGCAACGTGACCGGAACGTGTCGCTGCACGTATGCGCTGGAATTCGCGGGCGCGGGCACGCTCTCGGCCTCACGCGGCGACGGCACCATCGACAAGCTCGTGGTGGATACCAACGGAGTGGTGCTCGCGCAAAGCGCCACGCTCGCTCGTAACAGTCCCGAACTGAGCGCGGCGTCCGGACTTATGTACGCCGCCGCCGGGCGCGTGTTTGATCCGGAGAGCCTGCAACATCTCGGGGCGTTCAGCGGCGCGGACACGGGCGTCACGGTCGCCGCCGACGCAGCGAATCATCGTGTGTTTTTCGTCGCGCGCAGCGGGGCCAACTGGGCGCTGAACGGTTACGACACTCGGACGTTCAGCCAGCTTGGATCGATCCTGCTGACCAATGTGTCCGGCACGCCCGCCGGACTCCTGCGTTGGGGCACGGATGGCCTGGCCTTCCGCACCACGGGCGGCCAGCTATTTCTCGTCCGCACGCGGATGCTGGACACGGGCGCGACCGCCGACCTCGCCGTGACGCAGACGCGTTCGACCAGCGCGGTGACCACGAATCAGTTCGTCACCTTCACCGCCACCGTGACGAATGTGGGCGTGGCGAGTGCGGCCAGCGTGCGGTTCACAAACACGTTCAGTGGCGCAAGCGTCCTTACGAACGTCACGGCTTCCGCCGGCAATTGCACGGTGGCCGGCGGCACCGTGACGTGCGATTTGGGCACGCTCGCGACCGGCCAGGGCGCGGTGGTTTCCTTGTCCGCGCTGTCTTCTTCCAACGGCGTGATCACCAGCCTCGCGAGCGCGAACACAACGGCGAACGAAACCGTGTTCACGAACAACACGGCGCTCACGGTCGTGCCGGTGGGTGGCCTGAGCGTGCTGACGTTGAACGTGCCCACGCTCGACCTCGCCTGGGACTCCGCGCGCGGACGCTTTCTCGCCACTATGGCGACGAATGTTCCGAACTGGCGCGACACGATGATGTCGTTTGATCCCGAAACGCTGGCTGTGAAAGCCGTGGTGACAGCGGGGCCAGACGCGAGTCGCCTGGTTGTTTCACCGGACGCGAGCGCGGTCTATGTCGGAAACTACAACGCGGTCCAATCGTTCGATGGCGCGTCGCTCTCCAACACCGCGCGCTTCACCGTCGGGCTGGGGCAGTACGGCGGCGTGGCGCAACCGCTGGACCTCGCCGTCGCGCCAAACAGCGCATCCACCCTGGCCGTCGCGCGGGACGATGCGCTCGCCATCTTCGACGCCGGGACGCAGCGCAGCAACGTGCTCACGTTTAACAATGGCGCCGAGAGGATCGTGTTTGGGGCAACAGGGTCTGACGTGTTCGTGCAAAATGATTACCTCAGCGGATTCTGGCGTGTGGCGGTGGACAACTCGGGGGCCGCGCTCGTTTATGCGACGACTCAGATCACGCCGTTGGTCCGTCCGCCTGGGGAAATCAGATTCGCTGGCGGACTCATCTACAACAACTACGGCGGCGTCATCGATCCGCAGCAACCCTCGCGCGTCGGTACCGTGCCGAATCTTCCGACCGGCACGCTGCTCACGGTCGATGAAGCGCTGCGCCGCGTGTTTTATCTCCTGCCTGGCGGCGTGGTGCAGGCGTATGAACTCGGCACGCTGCTGCCGGCGGGCGCGTTCTCCATCAGCGGCATCAGCGGCACGCCCACGTCCTTCACACGCTGGGGCGCGAACGGCCTCGCCTTCCGCACCAGCGCCGGGCAGTTGTATCTCGTTCGCACTTCGATCATCCCGACGAACCCGCCGGCGGACGTGGCGCTCGTCATGACCGCCACCGCGCCGCCGCATTACGTGGGCAGCAACAGCACCGTCACCATCACGATCACGAACCGCGGCCCGAACGCGGCGCAGTCGCTGGTCTGGAGCAACGCGCTGCCCGCCGGCGTCACGCTCATCAGCGCGACCGCTTCGACGGGCAGCGTCACGACTGCCGGCGTGAATGTCTCCGGCACAATCTCGAACCTCGCCAGCGGCGCGTCGGAAATCGTGACGGTGGTGTTTCGCGGCAACACGGCGGGACTCGTGACCAGTTCGGCGTCGGTTTCGTCGTCGGCCAACGATCCGGCGTTGAGCAACAACTTTGCGACGGTGGCGTTCTGGCTCCAGTCGCCCGGCGGGGCCGGAAATGTTTCCATCTTCAGTCTGGCGACGAAGGATTTGGCGCGCGACCCGGTGCGGACGCGGCTCTACGCGAGCATCGGCAGCGCGGGCGGCGCGCTGGCCAATTCCATTCTCGTGCTCAATCCCGAAACGGGCGCGGTCAGCCCGCCCATTCCCGTCGGCTCCGATCCCGGACGGCTCGCCGTGTCGGCGGACGGAAGTTTTCTCTACGTCGGGCTGGATGGCGGCGGCGCGGTGCAGCGCGTGAACCTCGCGACACTCACGCCGGATTTTTCGTTCCCGGTGCCCAACTCGCGGCGCGTCCTCGACATGGCGGTGTCACCGACGAATGCGGAACTGGTGGCGTTGTATCGCGAGACCGACGGATTGATTTCAGTGCATGAGCATGGCGTGCCGCGGCCCGGCGAACTCGGCGGCTACGTCGGGTTGCTGGCGTTCTCTGACACGACGGCGGATTTGTACACCTGCAACGGCTACTACAGTGGCATCCCGCTTTACCGGGTGAACGTCGGTGCGAACGGAGTCACGATTCTCGACTCGCAACCGGCCAAGCAGAGCCAGGTGAACGAGATGAAATTCGGCGGCGGCTTGCTCTACTTCGATGCGGGCATGGTGGTCGAACCGATCACGCGGCGTGTTCAGGCCATGATTCCCACAGCTTACGGCTCGCTGGTCGAACCGGATGCCGGCTCCGGGCGCGTCTTCATTTTCTCCGCCAGCGGCGCGTCGGGCGCGCTGCGCGCCATCGACAACCAGCAATGGCTCGACGTTGGGATGGAAACCATCTCCGGCCTGAGCGGTTCGCCCGCGCGCCTGCTGCGCTGGGGCGCGAACGGTCTGGCCTTCCGCACGAGCGGCAACCAACTGTTCCTCGTCCGCAGCGCGCTGGTGCCGACGAACGCCGCGACGGACCTCGCGCTGCGCGTCACGGCGGCGACCAATGCCGTGCCAATCGGCGGCGTGCTGACGTTGAATCTGACGGTCACGAATCGCGGGCCGTCCGCCGCCTACAATCTCGTGGTCACGCAGGGCTTCTCCCTCAGCGCCACCTCGCTGCTCGCGGGCGCGGCCTCCGGCACAATCACGACGACGACTTCGCTGCTGACGTGGACGCTCTCGACGCTGGCCACGAACACCAGCGCGAGTTGTTCAGTGACCGTGCGCCTTGCGCAAGCCGGCACGTTGATGACCCGCGCCGCCGTCACGCACCCGGCCAACGATCCTGCGCTGGTCAACAACCTGGACTGGGAGATCGTGACCGTTGGCCCGTCGAATGCGGTGCGCTTGTTGCCCTTGATGGCGAACGAACTGGTCTTCGATCCGATGCGCAGCCGGATTTATGCGAGCGTGCCCGCGTCGGAATCGTTCCTCGGCAACAGCGTGGCCGCGCTCGACGCGGACACCGGCGAGTTGCTCGACGCGTGGTTCGTCGGCTCGCAACCAAACCAGATCGCCCTCTCGGACGACGGACATTTTCTGCATGTCGGTCTCGACGGACGGATGAGCGCGCGGCGCATTGACCTGACCGCCGGGCTGGCCGGCCTGGAGTTTCCGTTCAGCACCGGTCTCACCACCGCCACCGATCTTGAGGTTCAGCCGGAGCATCCCGAGGTCGTTGCGGCCGCGCTGTTGACCCCGAATAATGCCTACCCCGTGGCGGTGCGGATCTACGACAGTGGTGTTTGGCGGTCGAACGGACCCGCCGGCCCGCTCACGCGCTTCTTGGAATTTTCACCCGATGGCCAGAAGATTTATGGTGCCGTCCCGTCCGGTCAGGGCTTTGGTTTTGTCCGCTACAATGTTGCGGCCGATGGACTCTATCCTCTGCCCATCGATCAGAATTTTTCCGGCGACGACGATTTCGAGCAGGACAACGGACTGCTCTACCGGCAGTCGGGCGTGGTCATGGACCCGGTCGCAGCGCTGGCGCTTTACACCAACTCGGCCTCCGGACTGGTCGCACCTGACTCCAGCGTGGGGCGGGTTTTCTATCTCGGACAAGCCGGTGGAAGCTGGATTTTGCGGGCGATTCAGACCGGGACGTACCGGCCCGCCGGCACGCAGACGGTCGCAGGAGTGCAAGGCACGCCGGGCAGTTTGATTCGCAGCGGCGCGGATCGCTTCGCCTTCCGCACCAGCGCCGGACAGGTTTTGTTGCTGCGTTCGCCGCTGGTTCCGCCCGCTGCGGCGCAGGTGGACGTGGCGGTCACGCAGGCGGCGAGTCAGAACACCGCCACGCTGCCGTCGGATCAGGTCGTATTCACCGTGACGGTGTCGAATGCCGGGCCGGGTGTGGCGGCGTTCGTCCAGGTCACGGATGTGTTGCCGCCGCTGGTCGCGGCCTACGCCGTGCAGGTGTCGCAGGGCAGTTGGACGCCGAACGGCGCGGCCCTGCGCTGGCAGCCAGGGACGCTTGCGGCCGGAGCCTCTGCGACGCTCCAGATCACGCTCACGATTACGAACACGATGCTGTTCACCAACCTCGTGCATGCGACGCCGGATAAGATCGATTTGAATTTGTCCAACAACACATCCCTCGTCGCCTTCCCCGGCTTGTGGTTCCAGCCGCGTGACTCGGTGCGCCGCGTGGCGCTGGCCACGCGCGATCTGGCGTACGACCGTCAGCGCGGCCGGATCTTCGCCAGTCTCGCCGCGACAAACCCGGCCAATCAGATCGTGTGGCTGAATGCGGTGACTGCGGCGGTGGAAGGAAGCATCACGCTCGCGGTGCCGCCGGATCGCTTGGCCATTTCGGATGACGGCCAGTACCTCTACGTCTCCTCGGTGGGCGGTTCCCTCGTGCAACGTATCTTGCTCGCTTCCAATCTGGTGGACTTCAGTTTCAATCTGCTCGGCTCGAACGCACCCAGCCTGTTCATCGCCCTGCCCGGCCACCCCCACACGCTCGTCGCTTCCTCTTACATCACCAACACCCTGGTCACGGCGGCTTTCGATGATGGCGTGCCGCGACCGTCGCAGGAGCTGGGGCTGCCCTGCACCATCCTGGCCGCCTCGTCCGACGGCGGCGCGCTTTACGCCTACGCGAACGCGGGCACGGGCGGTGCGTCGCCGGACGTTTTCCGCTACCAAGTCAACGGCAGCGGGCTGACGTTCATGGATTATGGGCCGTCAGACACGCCGTGGGGCTTCAACGTGGACATGACGTTTGCCTCGGGCCGCCTCTACTTTGGCAACGGCAATGTGATCAATCCCGCCAGTTGGATCGAGGAGACAGCATTCCCGAAAATTGGCACGTATCCGCATGTCGAAATCAACTCCACGGCCGCGCGCGCCATCTTCCTTGGCCACGACGGTTCTTCGACGGTTTATCTCGGGGTCTATGATCAGTTGACCCGGCGGGAACTGGCCTTGCTGCCGGTTTACGGCGTGCTCAACGGTGTCAATGCGCTGACCCAGTGCGGCGCGGATCGCGTGGCCTTCCGCAGTTCCACCGATGTGTTCATCCTCCGCACCTCGCAGATCCCGTCCGACCCGCCGGCGGATCTCGTGTTGCGCGGCAGCGTCACGGATCCGACGCACACCATCGGCAACCCGGTGCAGTACACACTCACTCTCTCCAACGCCGGCCCGAACGCGGCCTCGAATGTGATCGGGCGCCTCCCGATGTCCGGAAATTTTTATCTCGGGCCGGTGAGCACGAGTCAGGGAACGAACCGCGTGGCGGGCGGGTTCCTGGACTGCAACGTCGGCACGCTCGTTCCGGGCGGCCAGGCCGTGGTGTCGATCACGATCACGGGGGCCATCGTCGGCACGCTCACGAACATCGCCTCGGTTTTCTCCGACGCGGTGGACCCAAACTCCGCCAACAACTTTGTGACGCTGACGAATGCGCTCGCGCTGCCGCAACTCAGCATCACCGACGTGGCCATCACGGAAGGCAATGTTGCTTTCACCAACGCCATGTTCGTCGTGTCGCACAACGCTCAGTTCGCGCCGCCACTCTCCGTCTCCTTCGCCATGACCGGCGGCACGGCCTCGGCCTCGAATGACTTTGTGCCCATCACCGGCACGCTGAACTTCGGGCCGGGCACGAACGCCCTGATCGTCGCGGTGCCGGTTCATGGCGACACCGCCCTCGAGCCGAACGAGACGTTCTTCATCACCCTTTCAGGCGCCAGCGGCGCGACCATTGCGAAGGCTCAGGGCACCGGCACCATTCTCAACGACGACGGACTGCCCGGCTCCTTGTTCGCCTTTACCTGGTCGGCGGTTTCGGCCCTCCAGGGATCAAACACCCCGTTCAATGCCACCATCACCGCACGCGACGCGGGTGGGGCCGTGGTCTCCGGCTTCAATGGAACGGCGGCCTTGCGCACGCTGGCCAGCACGACGACCGTCGCCAATGCCGACTTCGAGGCCGGCGGACTCGCGCCGTGGACTCCGCTGAACGCGGGCAGCGATCCTGGTCCCTACCAACTCGTGCCCTTTGACACCACAGGCAGCGGACAATTGTCGCGCGCCTTTCGCCTCACGCCCAACAACGGCGGGCCGGATGGACTGCGGCAATACGTCGAACTGCGCGGAGGCGTCACCTACAGCTTTGATTTGGATGCAGCCCAGACGCTGGAGGATGCGAGCTACAACGGGGGAGACACGGAAGTCCATGTCCAGGCCGCCGGCACGGAGGTGTGCGCCGTGAGCTTCAATTCATTCGGCACCATCGGACCGAACCAGATCTTTCGCACGAGCCTGCACGGCACTTTCCTCGCTCCAACCAACGGCACCTACGAAATCAGAATTTTGATCTATCGCCCATGGGGCCCGTACGGCGCGCTCTGGGGCGTGGCGGACAACTTTAGAATCACGCCCCTTCTGGCCACGCCGCTCCCTGCCGGCATCACTTTCACCAACGGCGTCTGGGCCGGCCAGCTCCGGTTGCCCAGCCTCGCCACGGAGGTCTTTATTCGGTCCGACGATGGAAACGGCCACCTCGGCGACAGCGGATTTTTTTCCGCGGTGCCCGCGCCGGCTGTCCGCAGACTTGTGGTGACAAATGGAGCTCCGCGCCTCGAGTTCACCACGCAAAGCAACCTTCACTACCAGGTGCAATTCAGCTCCGATCTTGTGAACTGGCAGAATGTCGTGCCCCTCCTTTCCGGCACGGGCGGGCTACTGCAATGGGTGGATCCAGACCCGCCTTTAACCCAGACGAACCGGTTCTATCGCATTACCGCCTTGCCATGACGGCGAAGGAATTCCCCGCTGTTCGACGGTGGGACCATCCCGCGCCACAGGAGACGCGCCATCGTGGTCCATGCGGCTCGCATTCAATTTCACCAACGCCGCGCGGAATCGTCCCACCAACACCGCTCGCCTTTGGTTTCCCGACCGAGCAACCCCGCGTCCGCCGGTTCGCCGGCCACTCCGGCATTGGGCGGTGGCCCGACCACGGTCCAGCCAAGCTCCGCGAACAACCCGATGGCGGGCTGCTCGACGAATTGGTCTTCGGTGTAGGCGTGGGGCATGGCTAAACCGGAACCATGCCGTTGAAGCCTCACGCCAAGGACGCGAAGAACGCGAAGAGGAAGAATACTGGGGGTGCGATTGGAAGTGGCGGTCAAGACCGGTCGCGTAGCGCAGAATTGCATTCTGCTGTATCGCGGATTTTCAATCCGCAGGCTGATCGAACTTCCAACGCCTTCGCCCTCGCCGACGCCCTGCCGAATGCAATTCGGC
>JBBQYK010000056.1:0-16882 GCA_038208765.1 Verrucomicrobiota bacterium | reverse complement strand
CGACGGGTTCTTCCAATACGTGTTCATGCCCGGATGACTGCCGGACTCGAGGAAGCCGCTGAAAGCCGGGCCGAAGTAATTCGCGTTGCCCGTGGCATCGGTGATGAAGTCGTTGCCCCACGCATCGAAGACGCGCCCGTGCGGGTTCGCGAAACCGTAGGGCACATGGCGGATGAATTTCCCCGTGCGCGGCTCGTAACGATAGATGGCGCCGTTGACGTTGCGCACCGGGCCGACCGCCGACTCCACGCTCGTGCGATGGAACGTGCCGTCGCTCAAGTAAATCGCGCCGCCCGGCTCGTAGCAAATCGCGTTCGCCGTGTGATGCGAATCCGCCGAGTCCATGCCGTTCAACACGCGCACCTTCGAGTCCGCGCGGCCATCGCCGTCCGTGTCGCGGAGGAACCACAGATCGGGCGCCTGCATGAGCAGCACGCCGTCTTTGTAGAATTGAAAACCCGTCGGGCAGTTCAAGTCATCCACGAAGGTCGTCATCTTCTTCACGCTGCCGTCCGTGTTCAGATCGAACACGAGCAACTTGTCGCCGTCTTTGCTCGTCGGCGTGCGCTCGGGATAATTCTTCCACGCCGCGACCCAGAGCCGGCCCTTCGTGTCGAAGGACATCTGCACGGGCTTCACGAGCTCGGGGAATTCCTTCTCGGACGCGATGAACTCAATCTTGCAGCCCGGCGGCACTTTCAAATGTTCCAACGCTTCTGCGCCGCCGAGAAACTTGTGCGAGCCGTCGGGATTTTCGCCGGGCTTGTTGCTTTTGATCTCGGTGACCGCCGGCAGGTTGCTGTCCGTCACCGCGAGGTCGCCGCCCTGCGCCACGGCCCAGACGCGCGCGTCGCGGTTGGCGGTCATCACGTCGCGCTGCGTCATCTCCTGCTGCATGACTTTGTAATTCGAGACGTGCGGCTCCGGCGCGTTGCGGTCCGTGATGAACGGTCCCTTGTTCGGCGCATACGCCAGCGCCGAGCGCCCACCATAGACGTTGTAGCCATCCACCGTGCGATAGCGCGAGAACCACACCGTGTTCTTGTCATTGATGGCCGTGCGAATTTTCTCAAACGCCGCGCCGCGCATCGTCGGAGCCTTCCCGCCATACACCGCCGCGAACATCGCGGGCGCGAGCGCCTTGTAACCGGCGTCGCTCAGATGCAGGCCATTGATCGTCAGCGACTCCTTCGCGTCCGCATACGCCTTCTTCGACGCGGCAAACAAATCCACGAACTGGACGTTGTTCGCCTGCGCCACTTCCGCCATCGCCTTCACGTACGGTTCCAACTGCCGATTGATCGGCGCGGGATCAGGGAAGTTCACGTCGCGATGTTTCTCCGCCGCGATGGGGGAGAAGAGCACCAGCCGCGGTGCGCCCTTGCCGCTGTAGTTCGCCTTCGCTGTGTCCTTGATGAACTTGTCCAAGTCGTCGCGGAACTTAGTCAATCCCTCCTCGCCCTTGAACGACTCATTGAAGCCGAAGAACGCCAGCACCACGCTCGCCTCCACGCGCGTGAGCCAGTCCGTGGGCGTACCGAAATTCTCCGAGCGCGGCCGCGTCACTACTTCGTCCGCCGCGTAACCGAGATGGCGAAAGACCAGCGCGTGCTTGGGAAATTTCTCGTAAGTCAGTGCCTCGAAGTAGCCCGCATGCTGCATTCGATCCGCGAGCGTGTTGCCGATGATGGCGATGTGATCGCCCGCGCGCAGTTCCAGTTTCTCCGCCGCCCCGGCGAGTGAAGTCCCCAGACAGGCCAACGCCAGGACGAGCGAACGCAATTGTCGTTTCATAAGTTTTGCGAGAGCCGTGACGTTAGCACGGGCCAAAAGAGACGGGCAATGACGATGGCGTGTTCATCTGATTTGGCCGTAACGGACGTGAACACTGCCAGTTTTCAACACGCCTTGGCGCTTAAGTCGGACGGCACCATCTGGGCCTGGGGCGACAACAGCTACGGCCAGTGCGCGCAGTCTGCCATTTTCGAACCGATGCCAGTGGCGGGAACGAACTGGAGCCAACCGCAGTAACGCCCGCGCCACTCGTGCGGCCCAGCGTCGGCTGTGTCCTAATCTTCAGCATCATCGTAATCTTAATCAGGGAAACAAGCGGAGGAGGATTAAGATGATGATCAAGATTATGACCCTGCTCACCTGTCGCCGTGCTTGACGCCCCTCAGGCAGAAACCTACTTTCCCGCGCCCTTGGTTGGTGGTCGTAGCTCAATGGTAGAGTCCCAGATTGTGATTCTGGCTGTTGCGGGTTCGAATCCCGTCGGCCACCCCAACCTTTCTTTCCTAACGACACGCCGGCTGGAAGCCGGCGCTCCCAGGCTCCGATGGCGAGCGCGAATTAAAGTTCAGCATTTCTCATTGGCGATTTAGCCTGCGCGCATGACGTCACTCGCGTTGCATGAATTTCACGCGGCCCGGCACGCGCGCTTCACCGAGGTGCGCGGGCAGGAGGTCGTGGAGGATTACGGCGACTGGCTCGCGGAACACGCGGCGCTGCGGCAGTCGTGCGCGGTGCTGGACTTGAGTTTCCGCAGCCGCCTCGTGCTCACGGGCGCCGACCGCGTGCGCCTGCTCAACGGACAGGTGACGAACAATGTGAAGGATTTGCCGGCGGGCGACGGCTGCTACGCCGCGCTCGTCACGAACAAGGGCCGGATGCAGAGCGACCTGAACATCCACATTCTGCCGGAGGAAATTCTTTTGGACTTCGAGCCGGGACTGGCGGCGGCCATCGCGGAACGGTTCGACAAATACATCATCGCGGATGACGTGCAGGTCATCGACGCAGCGCCGCACTACGGATTGCTGAGTGTGCAAGGGCCGCAGGCGTGGGCGGCCATCGAGCGGACAGGCTTAAACTTCACGCGGCCGGGAAAAGTTTTTCAATCGCGAGGTCTCAAACACGAAACGCTCGGCGAGATTTACTGCATCAACCAGCCGCGCACCGGCACAGACGGTTTTGATTTGTTCGCGCCGGTGAATTCACTCGAACCGCTCGCGGAGTTGCTGTTCACCGCCGCTGCCGCGCTCGGTGGACGCCTCGCGGGCTGGCGCGCGCTGGAGACCGCGCGCGTCGAGTCGGGCATCCCGCGCTTCGGCGCAGAGATGGACGAGACGAATCTGCCGCCGGAAGCCGGTCTCGACGCGCGCGCCATCAGCTACACGAAGGGCTGTTACATCGGGCAGGAGATCATCGCGCGCATCCGCACGTATGGTCAGGTGGCGAAGGCGTTGCGCGGGCTGCGCTTCGCGGACGGTGCGGGCGGACTGCCGCAGCGTGGCGACAAACTTTTCTTCGGCGACAAGGAGGTTGGTTCCGTGAGCAGCGCGCTGTGCTCGCCGGCGCTGGGCGGGAACATCGGCCTCGGCTACGTGCGCCGCGAGCGCAACGAGATCGGCGCGAAGTTGAAGGTGCGGACGGCGGGCGGGGAGACGGGCGCAGTGATCGTGGAACTGCCGTTTGTGAAGTAGCGGTGTTCGGGCTGCGGAGCGCTTGGAAGCCCGACAACACGAGACGGGAAAGTCTCGCAACCTGACGGCTGGAAAGCCGGCGTTACGTCATCCTGGCCAATTCGTTCCTTGCCAAGCACCGCCTTCATTTTCATTCTCCCGCCGCATGGAAAGGTCCCAGCTCCAAGAATACGTCCCGGTCCTGATGGTGTTCCTCGTCGCGGCGGGGTTCGCGTTCGGGATGCTGTTCCTGTCCATCTTCGTCGGCAACCTCGTCAACAAATGGCGGCGCAAGCATCTGCCCATCAAGGATGTGGCCTACGAATGCGGCATGTTGCCCGTGGGCGAAGGCAACTCGCGCCTCTCGGTGAAGTTTTATCTGGTGGCCCTGCTCTTCGTGCTGTTCGACATCGAAGTCGTCTTTCTCTACCCGTGGGCCACCGTCTATCGCGAGATGCTGACCAATGCGGCCACGCGGAACCAGATTCTGTTCTCCATGCTCTCCTTCCTCGGCGTGCTCTTCATCGGCTACGTCTATGCGCTGAAGAAGGGCGCGTTTAACTGGAAGAGGTAATGAACGGCGTGCGGCGCGCTCGAAAGCTCCGGCGGTTCACCAACACGCACACTCTCCACAACTCCATCTCCTCATGATCAAATTCGGCACCTCCGGCTGGCGCGCACTCATCGCGCACGACTTCACCTTCGACAACGTCCGCCTCGCCACGCAGGGCATCGCGGACCATCTCAAAGCGGAACGCAAAAATCAGAAATCAGAAATTTCCCGCCGCAAGCCGGTCATCATTCTTGGTCACGACGCGCGGTTTCTCGGACGCGAATTTTCACTCGCCGCCGCCGAAGTGCTGGCCGCGAACGGGTTCACGCCGCTGCTCTGCGACCGCGACACGCCCACGCCCGTCATCGCCCACACCATCCGCGTGCGGAAGGCGATTGGCGGCATCAACATGACGGCGAGCCATAATCCCGCCGAGTGGCAGGGGCTGAAATTTTCCACTTGGAACGGCGCGCCCGCCACGCCGGAAGTGACGAAGCCCATCGAAGCCAACATCCAGAAGTTGGTCGAGGCGAAGTGGACTTTCAAAGCTGCCGTCGTCGGCACCTACACATGCCAGACGATTGATCCGCGCCCGGATTATTTTAAGCAGATCAAAAAGCTCGTGAACTTCGCCGCGATCAAAAATGCGAAGATGAAAATCGCCGTCGAGCTGATGTACGGCACCGGACGCGGCTACCTCGACACGCTGCTGGAAGAGCAGGGCGGGGCGAAAGTCATTCGCTTTCACGACCACCAGGACCCGCTGTTCGGCGGGCATCATCCCGAGCCGAACGCCGAGGGCATGGGCGAAGTCAGCGCGCTCGTGCGCGCCAAGAAAGCGCAGATGGGCCTTGGCCTCGACGGCGATGCCGACCGCTTCGGCATCGTGGATCAGGATGGCACCTGGCTCACGCCGAACCAGATTCTTGCGCTGGCGCTCTATCACTTGAAAAAAAATCGCGGCTGGACCGGTGCGGCCGTCCGCACCGTGCCCACGAGCCATCAGGTCGATGAAGTTGCCAAAATGCTCGGCGTGAAAATTCACGAGACAGGCGTCGGCTTCAAATACATCGGCGCGCTCATGGAGTCCGAACCGATCATTGTCGGCGGCGAAGAATCCGGCGGACTAAGCGTGAAAGGTCATGTGCCGGAGAAAGACGGCATCCTCGCCTGCCTGCTCATGGCGGAACTTGTGGCGACGGAACGCAAGTCACTCGGAAAAATTCTTCGCGAACTGGAAAAGTTGACCGGTGAATTCCACACCGACCGCTTGAACGTGTCCATTCCACCGGAGAAAAAAGAGGCGTTGCTCAAGAAACTCGCCGCCGGTCCCGACCGCATCGGCAGTTTCCCCGTGGAAAAGTTCATCACCACCGACGGCTATAAATTTCTGCTGCCCGGCGGCGAATGGGTGGCCTTTCGCGCCAGCGGCACCGAGCCGCTCATCCGCTGCTACATCGAGGCGAAGACCGCCGCGAGCCTGGAGCGCTTGCGTGCGGCCTGCCGGATCGTGTTGCACGGCTGAGTGGCGTGAAGAAACTTGCCGTCCGCTGACGGCGCTGTTAGACATCCGCCACGTTGCGACGCGGGCCAGCCGCGCCGAAGCATCGCGGAGGCGGGTGTGGTTCAATGGTAGAATGTGGGCTTCCCAAGCCTGAGACGAGGGTTCGATTCCCTTCACCCGCTCCAATCTTCATTCCACACAATAGAATCAATGACTTCTGACAAATCAGTTTCGTAGAAAGTGGCCGAGTGTTAACAGTAAGTGCTAACGCGTCCAAAAAAGTCATGCTCGTTCATAGGTGTCCACCAGTGTCATTTTGAAACGCCGCTCAACCCCTCACCTCAACAATCGCCCATGAGTCTTCAACCACCGCTCCGCTTCCCCGAACGAAGGACAGACAGCCTCCACCTCCCGCCAGAATTTCGGTGAGTGGTTCATCTGTTTGAGGTGCATTAGCTCGTGGAGAACGACGTAAGTGGAGACGAATTCGGAAGCCTACGCCAGTTAACGGGATGGTTCCACTTCGAGAGCATGAACCCCGGCGATGTGAAGCCGCTAAGGTCTGGTTTGTTGAGCCGCATTCGCCGGGCAACTTTGGCCTTTTCCTTGGGGCCAGCTTGTTGTCCAGTGCCGTCGTGGAAGCAGGCTGTTTCCTGTCTTCCCGTAAGTTGGGCGTTTCGTGAGTGATCACGGAGTGCCTTTTTTCACAAACGGCTGACGCTCCTGCCGAGTTGCCCCAGCCACCTGGTTCCGATGGCGCACATTGGCGAAACGCTTTTTACCGGCAACTCTCCCACTCTTTCCCTACCAATTCGACCGTGCTCATGGAAGGAGTCAGCGACACGGGAAACCTTCTGACCAACAAGATCAGCTACGAGAAGATGGCCAAGGCCCTCGGAGTGACCGAACAGCAGAAGGTGTTTCGTCCTCGGGGCAAGGTCGTCATGTCAGACGTGGATGTGGGGCAGTCTTCGAAAGACACCATCGATTTGCTCAACTTGGTGATGCTCCTCCAAGCCAAGGGGCTGGATGCCCAAACCGTGAACGAATTGATGCAGCGTAATGAGCTAGCTCATGTTGAAGAACAGCTTTTTGAAGACATCCTGCGGAAACGTAACCGGCATCTGCGGGGGGAAATCCTGAAGCGACTTGAAGAATCGAATCAGCTCATCGTGCCATGGGGTGCGGCGCACATGCCGGAGATTGCCAAGGGGATTGAGGAGGCTGGCTTCAGGCCAACTGAAACGAACGAGCTAGTCGCGATTCGATTCCGTGCTGAAGCCAAGGAAAGCAAATGAACTAGCCCATCTTTACCTCGACTGAACTTCGCTATGGACACTGGGACATTGATGATCAGAGGGTTCTGAAGTCGGCAGGAAAAACCGTGCCGCCGTTCACTATTGCCTTCCTAATCGAGGAACTTCCTGACCTGTGGCTGGAGGTTTACTTAAAGCTGACGCTTTATCCGGTAGCCGCCATTGACCCAGAGCAGGCGCAGCCAGGTGAACCAACCCAGGACCCTTCCGAGGGTATCGACGAGCAGATGACGCTTTGCGCCCCTTGATCCGCTTGGCCGCGTCGTAGCCCACGGCACCGCCGTGCCCGTCCGACTTGACGCTTTGGCTGTCCAGAATGGCCGCCGTCGGGCGGGAGCGTTGGCCGTGCGTGGTCCGGACCAGAGCCCGCAGGCGGGCGTTGAGCGCCTCCCAAGTGTGATCGCGCGCCCACTGGCGGAAAATGGACCGGCCGCAAGCGCCACTCGATGCCCCCTTTAATCACATGGAAGAGGGCATCCATGATCACCCGCCGCTCGGTGGGAGGCCGGCCGAGGCGCTTGGGCTTGGGGAGCATCGGTTGGAGGAAAGCCCATTGGGCGTCCGTCAGGCTACAGTCATAAACAGCGATTTTCATCGCTTCGAAAGAGCTGGGCTGAGAGAGGCGCGCGCCTGGTTGTCGCCCAATGTCAACTCCTTCACCCAGTATTTTTCACCCGCCCCGCGCTCACCTTCCAATCACTCTTCCACACCCCTTTTCAGACAGGCTCTAAAGGGGATGCTTGCTGTTTGGTCTTTGCAAAAGTTTCCAAAAGAACGAAGAAACTACACGCTTCGTTTGTCTGAAACGGGTGCTCCGACTCGCTGACATGCGGAGATGATTTCTTGGAAAGTCTCAGCGACTTTTTGCTTGGAAACCCGGTCCACCACATCTCGTAATTATCGGTCAGCGAGGCATTCATCAGCCTCATCTGTGACTTTCAGTTGAATCGGCAGTTTTAGCTCGGGGGTTCAGTGGGACGCCGAACAACGAAGACGGAGCCAGCTCATCATCAATGCCGCAGTCCAATGCTCAACGCGGCCAATCTGGATGAAACTGCCTGAGCTTTTTTCTGGAACACATTTGCAACTCGTTCATTGCCTTCAGGCATCTGAGGGGTTTTCTCGATTTGGGAATGATCGTCGAGGCGTTCAACGAGCTGGAGGAGATTGCCCCTCTGAACCGTGCTCACCCCCGAAAACTTGTGAGTGGCGCACAAAGGCCGTGGCAGCTACGATTTGATCATTCATCCGATGACACGTTTCGTTTTCAGCCTCTCAGCCATTCTCGCCTGGTTGGCCCCGACCTCGTCGCGGGCGGCGGAAGTGCGTGACATAGAAAAGGTGGTGCGGCCGTTTCTGCAAAAGCATTGCGTGGAGTGCCACGACGCGGATGTGCAGAAGGGGGAGTTCCGGGTGGACAATCTCTCGCCGAAGGTGGGCATCGAGAACACGCCGCAGTGGCTGGAAATTCTGGAGCGCATCAACACGGGGGAGATGCCGCCGAAAAAGGTGAAGGTGCGCCCCGGCGCGGACGAGAGGGCCAAGGTGGTCGAGTGGATCTCCATGCGGATGAAGGAAGGCGAATCCGCCCGCATGGCCGCACGCGGACGGGTCAGTTACAACCGCCTCACGCGGGACGAGTATGTGAACACGGTGCGCGATCTGATCGGCGTGCAGTTCGATGCGAATGATCCCGGCAACCTCCTCGAAGACCCGGAGTGGCACGGCTTTGAACGCATCGGCTCCGTGCTGACGTTGTCGCCATCGAACATCGAGAAGTATCTCGGGGCGGCGGAGACCATTCTCAATGAAGCGTATCCCGATCCGCTGCCGAAGAACGCGAAACCTGCGCCGCCCTTCGGCGGCTCGAAGCCAGCGATCTCCGAAGGACAGATCAACGGGCGACATCGTGAGCGGCTGCGTGAGTTGGGCCTGCTGGACAAGGTGCGCTTCGAGATGTGGCCGGGCGACATGTTCCGCGACTCGCTGCTGAAGGACCCGCTGCCGGAGCCGGGCATCTATGAGATCAGCTACACGCTCAGCGGCTTGAAGCCGGAGAAAGGCCGTGCGCCGCGCCTCAAGGTGTATGAGGCGAAGCTGGACCGCGTGTTGTTTGAGCAGGACGTCGTCGCGCCCGAGGACAAGCCTGTCACCGTGACATTCCGCGCGCACCTGCCGAAGGGCCGGCCAAACATCGAGGTGTATAACGATGTGCCGGGTCCACCGAATACGCCGCGCTCGGGTCGTCATGGCGAGGTGCCCTTCATCAGCACGAAGATCGGCCGCATTCCCTGGCAGATGAAGCTCACCGATGAAGCGGGCCAGGCGCGCTATCCCTTCCTCATCATGGACTCGATCTCGTGGAAGGGACCGATCATCGAGGACAATGAGAAGCAACTCCGCGACGACTACATGCCGCGTGAAGAGAGCAACATGCAGCAGGCCCGCGCCTGTCTCGCCACGCTGGCGAAGCGCGCCTTTCGCCGTGCCGTCACTGACGAGGAGATCACCCACTACCTGCGCATCGTGCAGAGCGAACTTGATGCGAAGGAGACCTTCCGCACTGCGGTGAAAGCCGGAATGCTCGCCATCTTGAACTCGAAGAGCTTCCTCTTCATCGCCGAGGGCGACGAGAACGCGTTGCGTCAGACGCTCAATGACTGGGAGATCGCGTCGCGCTTGTCCTACCTGCTCTGGAACACGATGCCCGACGCCGAGTTGGTCGCGCTCGCCGAGCAGGGCAAGCTCCGCGACAAGACGGTGCTCGCGCAGCAGGTCGCGCGTCTCCTGGCCGATGCGCGTGCGCAGCGCTTCACGGACTCCTTTGCCACGCAATGGCTGCGCTTGAGAAAGGTCGGCATGTTCCAGCCCGACAAGAAGCTTTACCCCGACTACGACAAGGCGCTGGAGAGTAGCATGGTCGGCGAGACAAAGGCCTTCTTCCGTGAAGTGCTCAGCAGCGGACTCTCGCTGCGTGAGTTCCTGCACTCGGACTGGAGCATGATGAATCCGCAGCTCGCGCAGTTCTACGGACTGCCCGAGGCGACACTCGGCGACGGCGACGAATTCCAGCGCGTCTCCTTGCCCGCTAAGAGCCATCGCGGCGGCTTGCTCACGCAGGCGTCGATTCTCTCGCTCACCAGCGATGGCGTGCGGCATCGCCCCGTGCATCGCGGCGTGTGGGTCATGGAGGCCATCTTCGGCAAATCACCGCCGCCACCGCCTGCGAACGTGAATCCCATCCCGACGAATCCCACCGGCCCGAAAGCCACGCTGCGCCAGAAGCTCGAAGCGCACATCCACGACGCCAACTGCGCCGCCTGTCACGCGAAGATTGATCCCCTCGGCCTCGCCTTTGAAAACTTCGATGCCATCGGCCGCTGGCGAACGGAAGAAGTCACCGACGGCATCGGAGCGAACCCCAAAGTCACGGCCGCTGGCTCATTGCCTGATGGACGCAGCTATCAGACCGCCGATGATTTCAAGAAGCTGCTCCTCGGCGACCTCGATGCCTTCAATCACACCTTCATCGAGAAGCTCGCCACCTATGGCCTGCGCCGCAGTATGTCCTTCAGCGACCGCGATGATCTGAAAACCATCGCCGCTGCGGGCAAGGCCAAAGACTACCGGGTGAAAGACATCGTCACCGCCCTCGTTACCTCCGATCTTTTCCAAAAACGCTGAACACCACCATGAGCAATCTGAACTTGAACCACTGGCAAATCAGCCGCCGCGAGGCCCTGCGCGGACTCGGCGCCACCATCGCCCTGCCATTCCTTAATGCCATGTTGCCGGCCAGCGCACGTGCCGCCGCAGTGGTCGCCCCGCCGAAGCGCAGCGTGTTTCTCTACATCCCAAATGGCGTGAACACGTTGACGTGGCAGATCGAGAAGGCGGGTGCCGATTACCAATTCACCAAGCCACTCGCTTCGCTGGAGAAACATCGTGCGGACATCACACCGATCAGCGGCCTGCATCACCCGATGGTGCTGGGCAAGCATCACAACTGCGAGAAGGTCTGGCTCACCGGTGCGAACGTCCCGGGCGATGGCGGTGCTTTCCGCAACACCGTCTCCGCCGACCAGCTCATCGCCGAGGTGCATGGAGCCGCGACGCGCTTCTCGTCGCTGGAGATGGCCATCGAGGGCACCTCGCTCGCGTGGTCGAAGGATGGCATCCAGATTCCCGCCGAGCGGAATACGCAGCAGATTTTCAATGCGCTCTTCGGTGTCGAAAGGGACAGCAAGGAGACCATTCGCCGCCGCCTCAGCCGCCGGGGCAGCATCCTCGATCTTGTGGCCGACGACGCGAAGCGCGTGAACAACAAGCTCGGCAGCGAGGACCGCAGCAAGCTGGACGAATACCTCACCGCCGTGCGCCAGGTCGAGGAACGCACCCGTCGCGCCGACGAGTGGCTGAACGTCGCCAAGCCCGTCGTCCCCGCTGACGAAGCCGCGCGCCTCCAGCGCAGGCTCAGCATGGCCGCGGCGGGAGAGTATTACCGCCTGTTCTACGATCTCATGGTCATGGCGCTGCGCACTGATTCCACCCGCGTCATCACCTGCGGCATTGGCAGCGAAGGCAACACCAGCGGCATCCCCGAGATCGGCATTTTGCAGACGCGCCATGGACTTTCGCATCACAATGGCGACCCCGAGCAGCTTCGCCGCCTCACCGAGACCGACACCTTCCTCGTCGGCCAGTTCAGCTACTTCCTCGACCAGCTCAAGAAGCACCAGGAAGGCGACACTCCCTTGCTCGACACCACGCAAGTCCTCTGGGGCAGCGGCATGGCCTATGGGCACAGCCACGGCAACGCCAACCTGCCCACCATCCTCGCGGGCGGCAAAGCGCTCGGCTACAAGCACGGCACGCACGTGGATTTTAATCTGCCGAAAATCAGCAAATACAACGTCGCTGATGCCACCGCCCACTATCAGATCTGCTCACGCCCCGTCGATGGCGATGCCCGCGTGAGCAACCTGCTGCTCACCATGCTGCAACGCGCTGATGTGAAAGTGGACAAGTTCCAGGACAGCATCGCGCCGATCTCGCAAATCGTGGCGTGACGTGGCGTGATCCGCGCAAGGAGAATAGAAACTGAAATTAGAAAAATGATGGCTGAACTTTCCATGCGCCTTCTCGTCGCCCTATGCCTCGCGGCCTCGCTCCTCCACGCCGAGGACAAACCCCAGTTCCGCACCGATGCCGACGGCACGGTGAAGGCGGGCGAGAAGCGCAAGAATGCCAAGGACCGAAAGCCCGACGATAAGCCGGACTGGTTCCAACTCATCGAAGGGCAGTTCCCGCCGGACGGCTCCGCGCACGCGGTCGCGGGTGAACTCATCCATGCCGATCACCTGGAACGTCGATTTCGGATGCGGGTGGATCGCAACGACAGCCAGGATGCCGGCATTGTGGACTTGCCGCTGGATGCGACCATGCTGCCGTATGGCTCGATTTGGTATCAGGGCGCACCCGCTGCGTTGCAGGACATCCCGCTCGGCACGCACCTGCATGGCTTGTTTTACCAGAGCGATCCCGACGACAAAACGCCACTGCCGGACACCGCTCACAGCCGCAAGACGCCCGAGTGGGAGTTTCGCCGCTGCTTCCGCATCGAGGATGATTTCACTTTCAACGCCCGACAGAAGCAGCTCTGGAAGATCGACAGCGTGGATATCGAGGCGAAAAAGCTCACCGCCACGCTTCAGGACAACGGCCAGCTTGGCGGCCAGCCGAAGCTCTTTAATCTGCTCACCAGCACGCGCGTATTCGGGGGCAACACCATCGCGGATCTCAAAGCCATCCAGCCGGGACAGACCGTGCTCTTCAACCTTAGCTGGGTCACGCTTTACGGTCCTGGTCGCATCACCGACGTCTGGCTCGACGAACCGGCTCGTGCACTGGTCACCGCGAACCAACTCGAACGGCATCGCAACCACATCCGCGAGCGCGGTCTGCCCGGCTGGGTGACTGCCGTCGATGACGAGAAACAAATCGTCACGATCACGTTCTTCGACGGTGTTGATCCGAAGCTGTTCGACGAGTTGAAAGGCATCAACGAAGAGCCGCAGGGCTGGCCTTTTTCTGCGAAAGAAGACGATCCGAAAGCCCCCAAGGGCGGCATCGCCGTCGCGCGCGAAAGCCTCATGACCTACGATCCTCTCAACGACCGCAAAGGCGGCAACATCATCTACATCGGAAGAGTGCCCATCGAACCCGGATGCAGTGGTGTAACGATCAAAGTGAAATGCGGCATGATGCTGGAAGGCTATCGCCCGCGCCGCATCATCCGCTTCTATCCGGCCGCGTGGAAAGTCATCGCGCTGCCGCTGGAAGAACAGTTCCACGGACGCGAGTAACGAAGCCTGTCATTTACACGAACAAGTTTCCCGACCACTCATGAGGCCAAACACCCTGAAACCTTACCTCATTCTCCTCGCCTCCCTCACTCTCTCGGTCCCCGCCCTCGCCCTCGATCCACACGTCGAAGCCGTCACCCGCATTGTCGAAGCCGCCAAAGGCAAAGTGGAAAAGACCGAGGACGGCCAGAGCCTCAAGCTCGTCGATCTCGCCGTCCCGGGTGCGGGTCCGCACGATCATCGCAAAGACGATCCGTATGACGCCGCCTTCTTCGAGCACCTCAGCCACATCAACACGCTGGAGTCGCTCAACGTCATCTCCACGAAGTTCAACGACGAGTGGATGCCGCACATCGCCAAGCTCAGGCGCCTCAAGACTCTGCGCTTCACCAACAACGGCAAGCTTACCGACGCCGGCATGGTGCAGCTCGCCGGACTGAAGGACCTGGAAACCTTCTCCTTCGTGGGCACCGCCATCACCGGCCGCGCCTACGCCAAGTTTGAGGGCTTCACCAAGCTCGTCAAAGTCAGCCATCGCGGCAGCAGCATCGACGACGAAGGGCTGAAGGAACTCTGCGATCACCTGCCGAATCTCGAAAACATCAGCCTCGCGCACGCGAAATTCACGGACGCCGGGGCAGCGAACCTCGCGAAGCTCACCAAACTCAAGGGGCTCGAACTGGGAGCGCACGCCACGCCTGCCGCGCTGAAAAACATCACCTCGCTGCCGATCGAATACCTCCAGCTTGGCGAAGGCTTCGACAAGTCTGAGTCGCTGCCCATCATCAAGGAGATCAAAACGCTGAAGCGGCTCACGCTCACGAACTGCAAGGCCACCACCGATGACGATCTCAAGCTGCTCGCCACCGTGACGCAGCTCGAATCCCTCGAACTGGGTAGCCTGCTTCTACCGGATGAGCGTTTGCCTTTGCTCAAGGACTTCGCCTTCCTCAAATCCTTGCGCCTCACGCCGAGCAAAGATCCCTTCACCCCCGAAACTCAGGCCAAGATCAAAGCCCTGCTGCCGAAGACCGATCTCAAGTTCCAGTGAGCAGGTCACGCGGCATTGCCGGCTACATCGCCCCCATCGTCGTCATCACCGCAGGCTATGCGCTGTTCCAAACGGCCAACAACACCGCCGTCATGTCGGGTCTGCGTCCGGATCAACGAGGTGTCATCTCTGGCTTGCTCAGCCTGTCGCGCAATCTTGGACTCATCACCGGGGCATCCGTCATGGGCGCTGTGTTCGCACTTGCATCGGAAACGAGCGACATCACAACGGCGCGTCCCGAGGCCGTTGCCATCGGTATGCGGATCACGTTCGCAGTCGCGGTGCTTCTGATCGTCGTCGCGCTCACAATCGCGGTTGGATGCCGTGCTCTCGCGAAACGCCGCTCGCTCCCTGGAGACGTGTCATGAAGGTGAACTGTTCTAAGTTGCGCCGCATCCTTAATCTTCATCAGCACTGATCACCATTTGCCCCAGGAACGATCGAAGTCTCAATCCGCTACCTCCAGGATGACCGGGCCAACAAAAACGTCAGGGCGGCATCACCCAGATCCAAGAAAGGGCAAAATTGACAGCTGGCCTGGTCCTGACGCCTCAGTTCCTCTTCACAGCCAAGGCTTCAGCTAGATCAACCGAGAGACCATTCCAGTTAATCCAGCTGGATGAACTGGCACGAGCACGAGTGGCAGGCAGAGGCTTACGGACGCTGAGAAGAATGCAGCTGGCAATCAGTCGCCAAGGTTAGCATGTCCGCTCCTCGCGATGGTCCTTAAGCTGCCTGTTGGTGCCTAATCTTGCCCGAGCGCCAAAAAACGACCGCGCATAAGAGGGCCTAATCATGCGGTGACAGGCGCGGACGGGCCGAACGTTTGGTCCTTTCACCCGCTCCAAAATCATTTCCAACCCACTAAATCAATGCCTTTAGAGAGCATGCCGCTTGAGAAGAGGCCAAGGCTCCCGGAAATCGTCATATTCATCGTGCGCGTCGAGGCAAGTGAACGCCTCGGACGATATGTATGGCTAATCTCGGGCGGGGCAGGGAAGCTGCGGCATGTCAGCTACCGAAATCTATTCCTGCCTACGAGACCTGCAAGTTGTCCCCACGGTGCCGCGCATCTCCGAGGAACGAATCGCCGAGCTTCTGAAGAAGAAACTCATCCTGCGCACTGAGAAGGCGGGCGGCATCTGGCTCACGCAACTCGGCGTTCATACCAAGAACGGGCAGATCTAAGCGGGTGGACTGGCGGCCGGGCGAAGGGGCGCGCAGCGACTATGGCCGACGCTTCGCCAAGGTTGTCGGAATGACCCAGACGATAAACTTGGTCAGGTTGTCCTGGTGATCATCTTCACGGCGATGTCGGCGCGCTGGTGGACAAGCTCGCGTCGAAGAATCCCGCCACCGCTTCAGCGGGCAGCTTGGGCCAGGGTTGGTCTTTCAGTTTCTCCATCGCGTAGCGCCTTTACTCATCCGTGCGCGACAACTGCAGCGAGGAACGATCATACGAAGCCAGGCCGGCCGGACTGTAGAATTCGCAGGACAAAGTCACAACCCGGGCCGCGCCCAGCGTGAACGTGTGGGTGAGGTTCGTCTGTCCGTCCGCGATGAACACCTGACGCGCGTCCCGTCCGGCGGTGCCGCGCAACGCCAGCACGGCCGTGTGGCCGGCCATGCGGGTCGGCAGCCCCGTGATCTCCGCGCGCGCGGCGAAACGATAGTGTCCCGGCTCCAGCAGCAGCGTCGTCTCCCACCGTCCGCGCGCGGTCGCGCCGCCGGGGATGCTCAACATCTCGCGGGTGGCGGTGGGCACGTCGGGGGAGCGGTTGCCGCGCCGGAAATTCCAGCCGCCCAGCCGCGCCGTGTTCGTCCGGAGGAAAAGTTGCGCGCCGTCGGCGGTGGACAGTTCTTCGAGCAGGCGGGCGTGCCGGTCCGCGATGCGCCGGAGCAGGATCGGCACTTGCGCGTCGAACTGCGCGCGCGCCGCCGGCGTGTCTGCGAGCGCCGGGCGGATGCGGCCCTCCAGCCGCCGCACTTCGACGGTGAGCGGTTCCGCGCGGAAGGCATTGGTCAACAGCCAGCCCGCGCGCTCGAAGAACTGTCGCTGGCCCGCGCGGGTCTCCATCACGACCTGCGCGGCGCGGCCCCGGAATTCCGGCAGCAGCGGCATCTCCGTCTCCGGCCGGCGCAGGCCGAACAGTTGATCCAGGCCGTGCGGGAGGAACAGGATGCGGTTCGAGGAACGGTCGTGGAAGAGGCGGAAGTTGTTTTGATTGCGCGCGTAGCCGTCCCAGTGGTTGAGCAGCACTTCGACCGCGAGGCCGGTCATGAACCGGTCGCGATCCAGCGTATGGCCCAGGGCCGTCCAGCGTGCGGACGGGGACTCCTCGTCGAGCGCCGCGTTCAGGGCGGCGAGCGCGCGCGCACCGTCCGCAGCGTCGCCACTCTTCAAATCCATCGGTCCGGGCAGGTCCACGCGGAACGGCGGTTCAAACAGCGCGCCTTCGGGATCGCGAAAATGGCGGCGCAGAAACTGTTTGTTCCAGCCCTCGACCAGCACGTAGAGGCCAAGCGGCCGTCCGTTCAATGACACCGTGGCGTGCGTGACGCGCGGGACGGGCAGGCCGGCGGAGGTGAAGGCGGTGCGCCCCAGGTGCTCGCACATGTAGGTCGGATC
>JBBQYK010000055.1:0-16919 GCA_038208765.1 Verrucomicrobiota bacterium | reverse complement strand
GAGCGGTTGGATCGTTTCAGCACCGACCGCGCGAGTGACACGCAGGCGCTGGCGCGCGGGCCGGAACTGCTCGTTCACATCACGGCGGGGAACATTCCGAATCCCGCCATTTTCAGCATCGTGCTCGGATTCCTCACGCGCTCGGCGCAGATGGTGAAGTGCGCGCGCGGCACATCGCTGTTGCCGCGCCTGTTCGCGCATTCGATTTACGAAGTGGAACCGAAGATGGCGTCGTGCCTGGAAATCGCCGAGTGGCCCGGCGGCACCGACGCGCTGGAGCAGGCGCTCTTTGCCGAAGCCGACTGCGTGACCTGCACCGGCTCGGATGAAACGCTGGCCGTCGTGCAGAAGAAACTGCCGCCGCGCGTGCGCTTCCTCAGCTACGGCCATCGCGTGAGCTTCGGCTACGTGACCGGTGATGCGCTGGCGCGTTTCGAATTGAAGAAGACCGTGCAGCGCGCCGCCGCTGATGTCGCAGCGTGGAATCAACTCGGCTGTCTCTCGCCACATTTGTTTTACGTCGAACACGGCGGCGCGGTGGGCGCGGAGAAATTCGCCGAGCAACTCGCCGCGGAACTTGCCGAACTCGAATCCGTTGCCCCGCGCGGCCCGCTCGCCGCGGACGCCGCCGCCCTCATCGCATCAAAACGCAGTTTCTATGAAGTGCGCGCCGCCACTACCAACGACACGAAGCTGTGGCAGAGCGAAGGCTCGACCGCGTGGACCGTGGTGTATGAAGCCGACCCGCACTTTCAACTCTCGTGCCTGAACCGGTTCGTGTACGTGAAGCCGGTTGCGGATCTGGCCGACGCCTTGCGCCACGCAGAAGGCGTGCGCGGGAAAGTCTCCACCGTCGGCCTGGGCGCGACTGGCGACCGCGCGCGCGAACTGGCCACGCAACTCGCGCGCTGGGGTGTCACACGGCTTTGCCCGCTCGGCGCGATGCAACAACCGCCGCTCACCTGGCGTCACGACGGCCGACCCGCGCTGGGTGACTTGGTGACTTGGACAGACTGGGAGAACTAGGAATGAAAACCACGGCTGGACACAAATGGACCCGGATCAAGAAGGCCCAGACTGGTCGTCTTGCTCCGCGTTACTTCCCATCCGTGTTTATCCGTGTCCATCCGTGGTTAAACATTTCCCCTGACAATTTTGAAACTCATGAAAATTGAACTCCGAAAAACCTTTCAGTTTGAAGCCGCGCACAAGCTGCCGAACGTGCCCGCCGATCACAAATGCGCGCGCCTCCACGGCCACAGCTTCCGCGTGGAAGTCGTCGTCGCGGGCGAGTGCGACCCGCACATGGGCTGGCTGATGGACTACTCGGAAATCTCCGAAGCCTTCAAGCCGCTGCTCGACCGGCTGGATCACTATTACCTGAACGACATTCCCGGCCTCGAAAACGCCACGAGCGAGATGCTGGCGAAATGGATTTGGGACCGGCTCAAGCCACAGCTTCCGTTGCTCGCGGAAATCGCCGTGGCCGAGACGTGCCTGTCGCGTTGCGTGTATCGCGGCGGATAATTGAACCACGGAAGACACGGAAAACACGGAAGGGAAAAATCCTTCTTCCGCTGTTCCGTGTCTTCTGTGATTTCCGTGGCTGATCCTCCCGTGAGAAATTCCCGGAGCAAATTTCCGCCGGTGGCGTCTAAAAAATACCGTATGAACGCCAAACAAATTCTCCAGTCCGTCGTGACCGTTGCCATTGTGGGCGGTCTCGCCTTCAACCAGTGGCGGTTGCAGCAGCGGGTGGAGCGGATGCCAAACACCGCGCCGCCCGGCGATCATTCCTCCACTCAGCCCAATGACGCCGCCGCCAAACTCCGTCAGGCCGAGACGAGCTATCACGAAGCGCAGACGCAGTTGCAAATCGCCGGGCGAATGCTGGCCGGTGCGCAGGCGCAACTGGCGGAACTCGAACAACGCGTGCAGCAGTTGGAGGGCGGCGGGACGCAGCGCACCGGATTCCGTCCGCGCCTCATGCCGACCGACAAGATGCTCACAGAACCGACCACACCGCCTCCGGGCGTGAAACGTTCATGGGGCCCGGAGCAGGTCGTCGGCGAGCCGGACACGTTGCAGGCCGGTGACATTTCCACCGCCTGGGCGCCGCTCGAGCAAAACGGCGGCGAGGAATGGTTGAAGCTCGATTACGAAAATTCCGTGGACATCGCCGAGGTGCGGGTGCGCGAGACGCACAACCCCGGCGCGGTTTCCAAAGTCACCGCCATTCTCGCCGACGGCAGCGAAGTCACGATTTGGGAAGGCGTGGAACCCAAGTCTGAACCGCCGGTGGAAATGGCGTTCGCCGTGCCCAACTCCGTGAACGCGAAATCCGTGAAGATTTATCTCGACACCAAGCGCGTCCCCGGCTGGAACGAAATCGACGCCGTGCAACTCATCGGGCGCGATGGCTCGCAGCAGTGGGCGAAACAAGCGAGCGCCAGCAGCACCTACGCAGAACAAGGCGGCGGGAGGCGCTTGATCGAGTTTGATAATCTGGGGCCGCGCACGCCGAGATGAATGCCTCACGCCAAGGCCGCGAAGGGCGCAAAGTTAAGCTGAGCCTTCGCGAACTTTGCGTTCTTTGCGTGAGGCATTTCTGATTCCGCTTCCCTCACTTCTCACTTCTCCCGGCTCCCTTCACCCGTTACAACGCCGCGCATGAATCGAACAGCCGTCATCACCGGCGCGGGCAGCGGCGTCGGACGCGCCACCGCCATCGCCCTCGCGAAACAAGGCTGGCGCATGGCCCTGCTGGGCCGCACCCAGTCCGCGCTGGACGAAACGGCCCAGCTCACCGGCCTGCCCAAGCACGACGTGCTCGTGATCCCCTGCGACATCGGGCGCGCAGAGCAGGTCGAGCAGATGGCGGGCGCGGTGTTGGAGATTTTCAAAACTGTGGATGTGCTGGTGAACGCCGCCGGCACGAATGCGCCGCAGCGTTCGCTCGAAGTGCTTTCGCTCGCCGATTACCACGCGATGATCGATACGAACCTGCACGGGGCCTACTACTGCGTGCAGGCGTTCCTGCCCCAGATGCGCGAACGCCAGACGGGCACCATCGTGAACATCGTTTCTGACGCGGGCAAACAGGCCAGCCCAAAGGCCGGCCCCGGCTACGTCATTTCAAAGTGGGGCATGGCTGGACTCACGCAGGCGATCAATGCGGAGGAACGCGGTCACGGCGTGCGCGCGTGCGCGATTTTCCCCGGCGACATCAATACGCCGCTCCTCGACAAGCGCCCCGCGCCGCCCGATGCCGCCGCGCGCGCCCGCATGATGACCGCCGACGACATCGCCGAGTGCGCGTTGCTCGCCATCAATCTGCCGCCGCGCGCCATCGTGGAGGAAATTTTAGTGCGCCCGCGCTAACAGCCATGAACGACGCCATCGCCCGCCACCAAAAAATGGTGGATCAATTTCCGCAGAACGAACTCGCGCGCTTCAGTCTCGGCAAGGCGCTGTACGACACGCAGCAATTCGCCGCCGCAAAAGAACATTTCACCGTGGCGCTCGCCAAGAAGCCGGACTGGATGGTCGTGCAAATCCTGATTGGGAAATGCGATCTCGCGCTCGGTGACAATTCGGCGGCGAGAACCGCCTTCCAACGCGCGCTCCAACTCGCCATCGACCAACACCACGAAGGGCCGCAGATGGAAATGGAACAGGCGCTGGCGGAACTGGCGTAGCGGCGTCTCGGCAGAGCGCCGCCATCTGATTTCGATCAGCGGCGCTCTGCCGAGACGCCGCTACGAGGATTTCTCAGGAAATAGAAATGCCCCTCCTGCGCGCCGAGCACCAAGTCGCGCTGGCCGTCGCCATCCCAGTCGGAAGTTGCTGGCGTCGGTGAATGGCCCGAAGTGTCGCCGCTCGCGAGGTCGCCTTCGTTTTTGAAAAACCATTTTCCGTCGCGCGCCGCCACCTGCCGCCAGAAGACGGCGTTCTTGCCGTCGGCAAGGATGTCGAGTTTCCCGTCGCCGTCCCAATCAACCACGGTGAGTTTGCGCCGCCCGCTCGCGCCAAGTTGGTTGGCATTGAAGCGCAGGGGAGCGCCCGACTCATCGCACAGCACACGCTGGCCGGGGAGCAACGCGAGCTTGTCGCCGCGTTTCTGGCGCGGCCAGAAGCAGAGCCAGCCTTCGTGATCCATCATCACGAGGTCGGTGAGTCCGTCGCCGTTCCAGTCCACCGTCACGGGTGAGGTGCGCCATTGCGTGACCAGTTCGCGGCCCTTGGGATTCCACCAGTTCCAGGCCGGCTTCGGCGTGGCCGGAATCACCAGCGGCCAGTCCACTTCGATGTTCTGCGCGGCGGCGAGCTTCGGCGCGGTGCGCGTGCCGACGTTCTGGAACCACTCAATGCGGCCCCAGATGGAATTGATCACGATGTCCGGCAAGCCGTCGCCGTCCCAGTCCGCGACGGACGGCACGGTATAGCCCCACTTCGCTTCAATCGGTCCCTGAATCGATCCGTTCGGGCCGGCCTGAATGCGAATCACTTTGCCGTTCGCCAAAAGTTTCTTCGGCCCGGCCCACGTGGGCGCGGCCACACGAGGGCCGCTCAGGTTCTCGATGAATTCCAAGTAGCCCGCCGAGTTTCCGCTGATGATGTCCTCGTCGCCGTCGCCGTCCCAATCGAACACTGACGGCGTGGCGAGCGCGCCGCATTTCAATTCCTCCGCCTCCTGCTGGAAGTAACGCGGCGGGAAAAAATTCGGGGCGGCGTTCACGCGCAGGCCGGTGTTCTCCAGGAAAGCCACGCGCCCGTCCTCGTCGCCGCAAATTAAGTCCACGCGCTTGTCACCGTTCCAATCAATCGCGTGCGGCACAATCATTTGCAGATCCATCGCGAGCGGCTGGCCGAGATTCGTGAGCTTCACGCCAATCGCGAAGTCGGGTTTCGTGCGCGTGCCGAGGTTTTCAAAAAACGTGAAGCCATCAAGGAACTCGCCGCTGATCAAATCCAGATCACCATCGCCGTCGAAGTCCGCGAGGTTTGGCGTGGGCGCGCCCGTGACTTCCATCGGCTGACCGCCCGCGAGCAGTTGTTGTGGTCGGCCAAACTTCGGCGCGGCGTCCGTGCCGTCATTCTTCACCCAGTAGATCCAACCGTGCGGCAGCGCCCCGGTCCACGCGCCACGCGCGTTGTATTGGCGCGCCCAATCCGTGCCGAACCAGCCGAAGTCATCCCACGAATCATGGCCCACCAGCAGATCGTGCGCGCCATCGCCGTCCATGTCGGCATAACGCCAGGTGTTGCCGCGAATGGATTTGATGTTGGCGAGCTTGTTCGTCGGATAAATCGCGCGGGTCGCCGTGAAATTGCCGTTGGTAAAATCGGGATACTCACGATTGCGCACCAGCAGGCGCGGCTTTCCGTCCACGGTCGAGAGCGTCATGTATTCCGCCGCGGGGCCGAGCCGTTTCCCCGCCTTGAACATGGGCATGGTGACGTCTTTCCCCGCCGGATTCTCGAAAAGATAAACGCCGTTGTAATGCTTGTCGGGACAGGCCACGAGCAGATCGAGATCGCCATCGTGATCCCAATCCATAGGCAGCGGAAAGGCGTAGAGACCGACACCCAAATCGACCACAAGGCCAGGATTGTTTTGCCGGATGCGCGTCATCTCGGCGGCGCGCACTTCCGCAGCGCTGACCAAGCAAACGAGCAGGGTAATGAAGCCGCGCATTGGAAAATTATGAGTTGGGGAACGTGTCCGCCGAAAGGCTGGCCGGCGAAACCACGGTGAGGCCGGGAAAATTCTGAAAGTGTTCGACGTTGAAAGTGAGCAGATGCGTGACGCCGTGGGCAGACATCACGGCGGCGAGTCGCGCGTCATGGACTCTTTTGCCAGCGAAGCGCGCGGTGGCGAGCAGACGCAGCCACTCTTGCAGAATGAGCGGCGAGTCAGGCAGCAGCGGGAATCGTTTTTGGATTTCTCCCAGCTCGCGCCGCGCTGGCTCGTAATCCCAGCCCAGCCCGTTCACCTCCGCCGGCCGGGTCGCGACCGCCCAGAATTCAATCAAGGTCTGGGCGGTGATAAGCAGCCGGTGACGACCCAAGGACAATTGATGAATGGCGTGTTTGGCCAGTTCATGGTGGGGCGAGCGCGGATCGACCGTGCGCAAGAGCACGTTGGTGTCTAGGAGGTAGTCCACGCTAGTCGTAGATGCCATCACGGCTCACGGCTTCATCCGGCAGGCCCGGCCCGTCCTTGTGGCTGTTCGCCCATTTCAGAAAATCCGCCGCCCAGGCCTCCGATGAAACTGAAGAGTCGGTAAAATTCCCAAGCTGAACCGGCGAGAGAACCACCTGCTCCCCGGCGCGCTCGACCCGATAACGGAAATGCGGACGCGCCTCCGGCAACAGCCGGCCCGGCAGATGCAGAACGCCATTCTCGTCCACTTCCACTGTGGTGCTCATGCCGGGAGGATACGCGACCGTGGGGAATCGAAAAGCGCGAAATCGTCAGGCGCTCCACTGATGCCCGCTCTGCGTGAGCGCGCGGTCAAGATGCGTGTAGCCGCCGTCCACGAATAGAATCTGTCCCGTGATGTGCGACGCCAGCGAACTGGCGAGAAACAGAATCGCCGACGCCACTTCCTCCGGCGTGGTCATGCGCTGGCCAAGCGGGACCAATTGCTCAATCGCCGCCCGCGCCTCCTGCGGATTGGGCTGCGACTGAAACCAGCGCTGATACTGCGGCGTGTCGCATTCGGCGGGCACCACGGCATTCACGCGCACGCCGTCGGGCGCGAGCGCGGCGGCCCACTCGCGCGTCAGCGCCAGTAGTCCACCTTTCGCCGCCGCGTAGCCCGAGGTGTGGCCCTGGCCCGTGACCGCGACTTTGGAACCGATGTTCACAATCGCGCCGCGCGACTTCTTCAATTCACCAACCGCGAAGTGCGTGATGGCGAAGGCGTGAAAAAGATTCTTCTGCAACGAGTCCATGAAGTCGGCGGGTGACTGCTCCAGTTCGACGCCATCGTTCACCCCGGCGTTGTGGATGAGAATGTCGAGACCGCCAAACGTGCGGACGGTTTCCGTCACGGCAAGCTGGCAGTCGGCTTCAATCGTCAGGTCAGCGGCGATGAAGCGAGCGGTGCGTTTCGATTGATGTAATTCATCGGCTAGCTGTTGCCCCAAAGTTTCATTTCGATCCACGAACGCCACGCGCGCGCCTTCGCTCGCGAGCGCGCGCACAACGGCGGCACCGATGCCTGAAGCACCGCCCGTGACCAACGCGGTTTTGTTTTCCAGCCCAAGGTTCATGTTGGAACGGTAGCGATGAGCCGAAGCCGCTTCGAGTGTGGAAATTCATCGGAGCGGCGGACAGCCATGTCCGCCGTTCACTTTGCTGAATGGCTCGAGCCCGCGTCCCCGTGCTCCTTCTGCGGACATGGCTGTCCGCAACTCCTTTCGATTGGTCGCAAAAACTTTTTGCACGACCTCCCGCCTGCGGCTCCTGTAGCTTCCGCGCGTGGCCGTCCAAAATCCGAGCGCGCCGAGTGCGAAGTCGTTTGTCGATCCGCAAACCCTGATGCGGATTCGCAATCTCGAACTGCGCGCGCGGGTCATCGTGCAGGGCTTCTGGAACGGCATGCATCGCAGTCCCTATCACGGCTTCTCCGTCGAGTTCACCGAGTATCGGCAATACACGCCGGGCGATGATCCGAAGTACGTCGATTGGAAACTGTTCGCGCGCAGCAACCGTTACTTCCTGAAAAAATTCGAGGACGAGACGAATCTGCGCTGCCAGTTGCTCGTGGATGCCAGCCGCTCGATGGGCTACGGCTCGGGCGCTTACACCAAGTCTGATTACGCGAACACGCTGGCCGCGACGCTCGCGTATTTCCTCTCGAAGCAGGGCGACGCCGTGGGCCTGCTGACGTTCGATGAGAAAGTGCGCGATTACCTGCCGGCGCGAAATCGTCCGGGACATTTGCGTCATCTGATGCTCGCGCTGGAGAAAGCTTCGGCGGGGACGACCACGGATTTGATTTCACCGCTCGAACGCGCGGTGCAACTCACGCGCAAGCGGGGGCTGATGATTCTCGTCTCTGATTTGCTCGCCACGGTGGATCGCTTCGAGACCAGCCTTGCCGCGCTGACCGCGTGCGGCCACGAGGTCGTGGTCTTTCACGTTCTCGATCCGGCGGAGGTGAGTTTCAATTTCGAGAAGGCGGCGCTGTATCTCGACGTGGAATCGGGCCGGGAGATTTACATCGATCCCGTGCAGGCGCGGAAAGAGTACCTGCGCAAGTTCACCGCGCACAATGCCGGCATCGAATCCGCCTGCCGCAAGCTCGGCGCGGAATATCATCGCCTGACCACGGATCGTCCGCTCGAACTGGCGCTGTTTGATTTCCTGCGCGCACGAATGCAGCGGGGCAAGGTGGTGCGAAGGAATTTGAGCAACTGATCCAGTGCGGCATGAAAGTAACAACACCAGCACCACGCGACAATCAAGGCCACGAGATTCCGATCTCGTTCCCAGCCCCAACGGGGCGTCATTCGATAGCCCAGGGCAAAGCCCTGGGTTCGCGTTCTAACAAATTCTTCAGCCCTGAAAGGGCGCAACAATTTTGTTCCGCCCTTTCAGGGCTTGAACTTCTTCGACACACGAACCTCAGGGCTTTGCCCTGGGCTATCGAATGGCGCGCTTTCAGCGCTACGATCCATCGGAGTCTTGTTACCTCGACGGCTACGAAAACGGCATGAGCTTTCTCGCCCCTCTTTTCATCCTCGGCGCACTGGCAATCGCCGCGCCGATTCTCTTTCACCTCATCCGGCGCACGTCGAAGGAGAAGATTCCGTTCAGCTCGCTGATGTTCCTCCAGCCCACGCCGCCGCGCGTGACGAAGAAGAGCCGGTTGGAGAACATTCTTCTGCTGCTGTTGCGCTGCGCGGTGCTGGCGTTGCTGGCGCTGGCTTTCGCGCGGCCCTTCCTGCGGAATCCATTGGCCGCCTCGAACGCCACGGGCGCGATCACGCGCACCGTCGTGCTCCTCGATACCAGCGCGAGCATGAGGCGCGACACTCTGTTCGACGAGGCGCGCGACAAGGCGCGGGAGATTATCCGCAATGCGACGGCGATGGATGAAATCGCCGTGTTCACCTTCGACCGCACGCCGCGTGCGCTCGTGAATTTCGACGAGTGGACGAAAGTGTCGTTGAACGAACGCAAGGCGCTGGCCGAGTCGCGGCTCACCGCGCTCAAGCCCACTTGGAACAACACGCATCTCGGCAACGCCCTCCTCGCCGCCAGCGAGACGCTCGAAGCCGAGCGCGAGAATCCGACCGCCGCACGCCGCGTCGTGCTGATCTCCGACCTGCAGGACGGCGCGCGACTGGAGGGCTTGCAGGGCTTTCAGTGGCCGAAGCAGACGCAGGTCAGCGTCGTGGCGGTGAAGACGAAAAAGCCGACGAACGCCGGACTGCAACGCATCGTGCCGCCAGCCAGCATCACCGCGCAATCGAACGAGACGGCGCGCGTGCGCGTGTTCAATGCCAGAGAGTCGCGGCAGGAGCAGTTCAACCTGCGCTGGAGCGGCACGGCGTCGAATCCCATCGCCGCCTACGTGCCGCCGGGCCAGAGCCGCAGCTACGATTTGGCGAAAGCTCCTGATTCCGAAACCATCGAACTCACCGGCGACGAAGCGGACTTCGACAACCGCGTCTTCGTCGTTACGCCGCCGCGCGAGCAGATTGAAATCGTTTTCGTGGGCCATGACGTGGAGACCGATCCGCAGCAGCTTTTGTATTATCTCAAGCGCGCTTTTCCGGACACCGCCCAGCGCGAAGTGCGCGTGACCGTGGCGAAGCCGGATGCGGAGATTGCCGCCTCGCGCAACGCCAGCCTCATCGTCATCGGCGCACCACTCACCGGCAACGCGTTGCGCGACGTGGCGAACCTGCTCACCAACGGCGCAGTTGTATTGTGCCCGCTGCGTTCCGCCGGCGAAGCGGGCAACGTGGCGAAATTGCTCGGCACGAGCGTCACCGCCGAGGAAGCGGTCATGGCCAATGTGTCCAGCTACGCGATGTTCACCGAGATTGATTTCACGCATCCACTCTTCGCGCCGTTCGCCGATGCGCGCTTCAACGACTTCACCAAGATTCATTTCTGGAAAAGCCGGAAGGTGACGTTCGCCACGACCAACGCGCACACGCTGGCGAAGTTCGACAACGGCGCGCCCGCACTCGCGCAAATCAACAGCGGCAAGGGCAGCCTGTTCGTGCTCGCCTCGGGCTGGAATCCCGGCGACAGCCAGCTCGCGCTTTCGTCGAAGTTCGTGCCGCTGCTTTTCTCGCTGCTCGAAATCAGCGGCGCGATCAAGGCGCAGTCGCTCGACTTCCACGTCGGGGACGCCGTGGATTTCTCCGCGCTGCGTTCCACCAACGCGCTGACGATTCGCAAACCTGATGGCAAGATGGCCGCGCTGGCCGCTGGCGCGAAGAACTTCAGCGAGACGGACATGCCGGGCGTTTACAGCGTGGCGGGAATGGAGCCGCCGTTTCGTTTCGCCGTAAACCTGGCGCCCGAAGAATCCAAGACCGCGCCGTTGCCGCTGGAGCAATTGGAACAACTGGGCGTGCCCGTGAAAGCCGCCCCCATCGCCACGCCGGAACAAATCGCCCGCCGCGAAGCGCAACTGAAAGCGACCGAACTGGAGAGCCATCAAAAACTCTGGCGCTGGCTGATTGTGGCGACCCTGGTCGTGCTGATTGTGGAAACGTGGGTGGCGGCAAGGCTGTCGCGACGCGCACCGGCCATGGTGTAATTTATGGGCCTGACCTTTGAATGGGATTCAGCCAAGGCGCGGACGAACGCATCCAAGCATGACGTCACTTTTGAGGAAGCCAGCACCGTTTTTGGAGACGCCGCCGCGCTCACGATTCCTGATCCGACGCACTCAGAGGATGAAATTCGCGAGATTACAATTGGTCTCAGCCATCGGGCGAACATCCTGGTTGTTGTCCATACCGTGCGTGGTGATAATGTCCGCATCATCAGTGCGCGGCGGGCCAGTCAGCGAGAAAGAGAAACGTATGCGAAAAGCAGCTAAAGATCAGGAGTTGCAGCCGGAATATGATTTCGCCAAAGGCGTGCGCGGGAAGTTTGCCCGCCGCTACGCCCGTGGCACTAACGTCGTGGTTCTCGATCCTGATGTCGCCCGTGCTTTCCCCAACGCCGCCGCCGTCAATCAATCCCTGCGCGCGCTGCACGACTTGGTTCGGATGCAGAAACGCACCCGAGCCGTGGCGACGGAGAAGTAGGCGGACGTGTACAGCGTCGCGGGCGTGACACCGCTGCTTCCTTTCGCGGTGAATCTTGCGCCCGAGGACTCCAAGACCGCGTCGCTCTCGCTAGAACAACTCGAACGGCTCGGCGTGCCGGTGAACCCGCGCTCCTCGCCACGCCGGAACAAATCGCCTGCCGCGAAGCGCAACTGAAAGCCACCGAACTGGAGAGCCATCAAAAACTCTGGCGCTGGCTGATCGTCGCGACGTTGGTCGTGCTGATCGTGGAAACGTGGGTGGCGGCTAGATTGTCGCGGAGAGTGACGGCAGTGGCCTAAGTCGTGCGAACGCCCGTAAAAACACGAATTTCGCCTGCAGAAATAGTGTAAAATCATTCAGCAAAACCAGCTCCGGAGCCGTCTAGTCTAGCCAGTGCGCCCGTCGATCATCGAGGTTGTTGCGGATGCACAGCGCGGCGATGCTGTCGCGCAAGACCATGTGACGGAGTTGGACGGCAAAGACGGATTGGTCCGAGGATCGTGTTATGACTGAAATTCTTCTCAAACGCGAACTGGAGCCGCTGGCGCGGCAACGGCAGCGCTACAAGTTGCTCGTCGCGCTCGCCGTGGCGTGGGGTGTCGTCGCGGTCATCGCCGTCGGGGTCTTCGCGCTGTCCCGCTATTTGCTGCCGCTGCCGACGGCGGTGTTGGTTTCTGGTGTCGTGGCGCTGGCGCTCATGGCGTGGGTGGTCGCCGCCAAAATCGCCAATCGCTCCAAGCCGGACTTCCGCGACCTCGCGCGGAAGATTGAAACTTCCAAGCCCGAGCTCCACACGCTGCTGCTCACGGCGGTTGAGCAGGAGCGCGACAAGAACACAGGGCAGCTCGGCTATCTTCAGGAGCGGCTCATCGGCGACGCGCTCGGGGCGATCAAGCAGGAGCAGAATCTTCATGTCGTTCCGCGCCGGAAAATGTTTTGCGCGGGACTGACGCACGCGGCGGCGCTCATCGCTTTGATCGCGGTGCTGTTCACGGTGCCCCGGTCTTCCTCGTCCTTTAATTCACTAGCCAGCAGTTCCACACCTGCGCCCGCGAAAACTCAGGTGAGCATCACGCCCGGCGACGCGAACGTGGAGCGCGGCAGCGCGCTGGTGGTGCTGGCGACATTTGAAGGCCCGGTTCCTTCTGAAGCGGTGCTGGTGGTCACGACGAACGGCGGCACGGCGAAGCGCATTCCGCTGACGAAGAACCTTAATGACCCGGTGTTCGGCGCGAGCATCCCGAACATTCAGGGGCCGCTCGGCTATCGCATCGAATACAGCGCGGAGCAGACGGCGGAATTCAAAGTTACCGTCTTCGAGCATCCCCGCCTGGAGCGTGCCGATGCGAACATCACTTACCCCGCTTACACCGAGTTGCCGCCCAAGCGCATCGAGGACACGAAGCGTGTGAGCGCGGTGGAAGGCTCGACGGTGGAACTCACGCTGAACCTGAACAAGCCGGTGGCCAGCGCGCGGCTCGTGGCGAAAGACCAGTCGGTGCTGCCGCTGACGATTGAGGCGAACAAGGCGCAAGTGCGGCTCGACGCCTTCATGCTGGAGAAGACGCAGAGCTACGAATTGCAACTCGTGGATGCCGACGGTCGCTCGAACAAGCTGGCGACAACCTTCACTTTCGACGCGCTGACGAATGCGCGGCCCACGCTCAAGTTCATCGCGCCGCGCGGCGACCAGCGCGTGTCGCCCTTGCAGGAAATGTTTTTCCACGGCGAAGCGCAGGATGATTTCGGATTGAAGCAGTACGGGCTGACCTATTCCGTCGGCGGTGCGGACGGCATCGCGCTCGCGCTGGGCAGCAATGCACCGGCGAAGATGAAGACAAACTTCACCCACTTGTTGCGCCTGGAAGACATTCGCGCGGAAGTCGATCAGTTCATCTCCTATTACATTTGGGCGGACGACATCGGGCCGGACGGGCAGTTGCGCCGCACGTCGAGTGACATGTATTTCGCCGAGGTCCGGCCCTTCGAGCAGATTTTCCGCGAGGGCGAAAACATGCAGTCGCAGAACCAGCCGCAGGAGAAGAAGCCGGGCGAGCCGGAGAACAAGAGCGAGGCGGAGAAACTTGCCGAGTTGCAAAAGCAGATCATCAACGCGACGTGGAAACTCCAGCGTCAGGAGACCGGTGCGAAACCGTCGGACAATTATCTGGAGAATGAGCCGGTGATTTTGCAGTCGCAGCAGGAGGCGCTCGCGCAGGCCGAGAGCGCGGAGGCAAATCTCGAAGACTTCAAAATGAAGGAGGCGATGCAGTCCGCGATCAAGAACATGGAAAAGGCGATGGAGCATCTGACCGCCGCGCAGGATTCCACGGAGCCGCTGCCGAAGGCGCTCGCCGCCGAGCAGGCTGTGTATCAATCGCTGCTGAAACTTCAGGCGCGGGAATTCCAAGTGCAGCGCCAGCAGCAGGCGCAAAGCAAAAGCCAGAGCAAGAGCCAGCAACAGCAGCAGTCGCAGATCGACCAGCTTGATTTGAAGCAGCAGGAAAATCGTTACGAGCAGCAGAACCAGGCCAGCGCGCAACCGGAGCAGGACCCCGCGAAGAAGGAGCAGTTGGAGCAGTTGAGCAAGTTGAAGGACCTCGCGCAGCGCCAGCAGGACATCAACGAGAAGCTGAAAGAGATTCAGGCCGCGCTTCAGGAGGCCAAGACCGAGCAGGAGAAGGAAGAACTCGAACGCGAACTCAAGCGCCTGCGCGAGGAGCAGCGAGAGATGGTGGCCGACCTCGACGAGTTGCAGCAGCGGATGCAGCAACAGCAGGGCGAGCAGTCCCAATCGCGCGAGTCACAGAAGCAGATGGAGCAAACGCGCCAACAGGCGCAGCAGGCCAGCGAGGCGATGGAGAAGGGCGAAGTGCAGAAGGCCCTCGCGTCCGGCACGCGCGCCGAACGGGAATTGGAAAAGATGCGCGACGAGGCGCGGCAGAAAAATTCCAGCCAGTTTACGGAAGAGATGAAGCAAATGCGCAACAACGCGCGTGAGCTCGCCGAGAAGCAGGAGGACATCAGCAAGAAACTCGACGAGTCCGCCAGCCAGCCCAAAGCCTTGAGCGATCAAGGCAAGACCGAGGAACTCGCGAAGCAACTCGCCGAGCAACGTGCTGCCGCGACGAACCTGCTGAACCAGATGAAGCGCGTGACCGATCAGGCCGAGGTCGCGGAGCCGCTGCTGTCCAAACAGCTTTACGATTCCTTGCGCAAGAACAGCCAGGGCAACCTCGACCAGTCGCTCGCGGCGGCGGAGGAATTGACCCGGCGGAGTTTCCTCGATCAGGCGAAGCCCTTTGAGGAACGCGCGAACCAGCAGATTCAGAATCTGAAAACCGACGTGGAGCGCGCGGCGGAAAGCGTGCTGGGTGACGAGACCGAAGCCTTGCGTACGGCCAAGCGCGAGTTGGATGCGCTCACCGAACAGCTCCAGCGCGAACTCTCGCGCGCCATGGCGACGAACCGGCTCGGCTCGAACGCGCTCGCGGCCGCGGGCACTCGTGGAACGAATAGCGCAGGACGCATGGCTTCGACGAACTTGCAGGCGCGCGCCGACTCGACCAACGCGCCGGGCGCCTCGCAGTCTGGAACCAATGCCGTCGCGGGCGGCGGACGCGGCACGAACGATCAGCAACTCGCTTCCGCGCCGGGCCAGCAGGGTCAGCAACAAGGTCAACAGCCCGGACAAAACGGCGAACAGTCTCAGCAGGGCCAAGGGCAACAAGGACAACCGGGCCAACTGCCGGGTCAACAAGGCCAAGCGCAACAGGGGCAAGGACAGCAAGCGCAGAACGGCCAGCCAGGTCAACAGGGTCAGCAGCCGGGCCAGCAAGGCCAAGGTCAGCAGGGTCAGGGCCAGCAGGGGCAACAGCCCGGCCAAGGCCAGCAACCCGGACAGCAACAGGCCCAGCAAGGTCAACCGGGGCAGCAAGGCCAAGGACAACAAGGCCAAGGCCAGCCGGGTCAAGGTCAGCAAGGGCAGCAGCCCGGTCAGCAGGGACAGCAAGGTCAGGCGCAGAACGCACAACAGGGCCAAGGCCAAGGACAGGGTCAGGGCCAAGGTCAACAAGGACAGCCCGGCCAGCAACAAGCGCCACAGACTCCACAGCAGCAACAACAGGCGCAACCATCTCAACAAGCGCAGCGCGGTCCGGGACAAGGCCAGGGTCAGGGCCAGCCGCAGCAGGCTCAGGCGCAGCAGCCCGGCGAAGCGCAGGAACCTTCTCAGCAGCAAAACCAGAACGCGCAGCCCGGCCAGCGCGGACAGCGCGCGAACGAACTGGCAAACCTGTTCAACCAAGCCGGCCCCGGCACCAGCACGCGTCCGCGCGAAGGCGACGGCGGCGAACCCAGTCCGCTCACCGGCGACGAATACGGCGAGTGGTCGCAGCGCCTAAGCAACGTCGAGGAGATGGTGGACAAGCCGGAGTTGCGCAATCAGGTCGCCCAGGCCCGCGACCGCGCCCGCGCCGCGCGCTCCGAGTTCAAGCGCCACGCCAAGCCGCCGCAGTGGGACCTCGTGCAGAAGGATATTCTCAAACCGCTCCTCGAAATCCGCGAGCGCCTCGCCGATGAATTGAGCCGCCGCGAGTCGAAGGATTCCCTCGCCCCCATCGACCGCGACCCCGTGCCGGGCAAGTATTCCGACCTCGTGAAGCGCTACTACGAGAAGCTCGGCCAAGGCCAGTGAGCGGAACATCCAGCCAGCCTTTGGCAGCCGACGTCCCGACCATCAAGGGGCGCGGGGCGGCGCACAATCCGCCAAACCGCTTCGAGAGACTTCACGTCGAGCCGGACGAGGACTGGAACCCGGAGGAAAACGACGCGCCCCGCACGCAGTATTTCCGCGACGTCTCGCAGACGTTCATCAATTACAACGACAGCCCGGACATCGGCTTCGACGCGAGCATCAATCCCTATCGCGGCTGCGAGCATGGCTGCATTTATTGCTACGCGCGGCCCACGCATGAGTATCTCGGTTTCTCCGCCGGTCTCGATTTCGAATCGCGCATCATGGTCAAGGAGAACGGGCCGGAGTTGCTGCGCCAGGAACTCTCGTCGTCGAAGTGGCAACCGCAGGTCATCGCGATGAGCGGCGTCACGGATTGTTATCAGCCGGTGGAGCGCAGGCTGGGACTCACGCGACGCTGTCTGGAAGTGCTTGCGGAGTTTCGCAATCCCGTCGGCATCGTGACCAAGAATCACCTCGTCACGCGCGACATTGATCTGCTCGCAGAACTGGCGCGGCATCAGGCGGCGGTGGTGTTCCTGTCCATCACCACGTTGGATGCGGCGCTCGCGGCCAAGCTGGAACCGCGCGCGTCTTTGCCCGCGCATCGCCTTGAGGCCGTGCGTGCGCTGGCGCAGGCGGGCGTGCCGGTGAACGTCATGATTGCGCCTGTCATTCCCGCGATCACGGATCACGAGATGCCGCGCATTGTCGAGGCGGCGGCGGAGGCGGGCGCGAGTTCCGCCGCGTTTGTGCTGCTGCGTCTGCCCTACGCGGTCGCGCCGTTGTTCGAGAACTGGGTCGAACGCCATTTTCCGGATCGCAAGGACAAGGTGCTCAACCGCATTCGCGAACTGCGCGGCGGCAAACTGAACGACGCGAACTTCGGCTC
>JBBQYK010000054.1:0-16977 GCA_038208765.1 Verrucomicrobiota bacterium | reverse complement strand
CACGAAACGCGAGGAAGCCGACGTGCTCCGCGAAATTAAGAAGCTCGGCTACAAGCCGCACGTCATGCGCGGCGTGGAGCGCGTCGTCATCGGCGCCATCGGCGACGAGCGGAAGCATCAGACGCTGGAGACGCTCGTCTCCTGGCCGCAGGTGGAAAAGGTGATGCCGGTGCAGAAGCGCTTCAAGCTGGTGAGCCGCGAGGCGCACCAGGGCAACTCGACCATCACGCTGCCGAACGGCACGGTGATCGGCGGGAAGAAGCTCGTGGTCATGGCCGGGCCGTGCTCGGTGGAGAGCGAGACGCAGTTGCTGACCACGGCGCACGCGGTGGCGAAGGCGGGCGCAACCGTGCTGCGCGGCGGAGCGTTCAAGCCGCGCACGTCGCCGTATGAATTCCAGGGTCTCGGCGAGAAGGGTTTGAAGATGCTGGCCAAGGCGCGCAAGCAGACGGGGCTGGCCGTCATCACGGAACTGCTTTCCGAACAGCACGCCGAGATGGTCGCCGAGTACGCGGACATTCTGCAAATCGGCGCGCGCAACGCGCAGAACTTCCAGTTGCTCATCGCCGCCGCGAAAACCGGCAAGCCCGTGCTGCTCAAGCGCGGTCTCTCGATGAAGATTGATGAGTGGCTGCTGGCGGGCGAATACGTGCTGGCGAACAACAACGCGAACCTGATGTTCTGCGAGCGCGGCATCCGCACCTTCGAGACTTACACGCGCAACACGCTGGACCTCTCGACCATTCCCATCATCAAGAAGGAGTCGCATTGCCCCATCGTGATTGACCCGAGCCAGGGCGCGGGCAAAGCCGACCTCGTGGCCGCGATGAGCAAAGGCGCCGCCGCGATGGGGGCCGACGCGCTGCTCATCGAAGTGCATCCGAATCCCGCCGAAGCGTGGAGTGATGGCGCGCAGCAATTGACGCTCGAAGGCTTCGCGAAGCTGATGGAGGAGTTGAAGCCCTTCATTGCGGCGGCGGGGCGGGAGTAGGTAGGGTGAGGACGCTATGGAACCGACCAAAGGCGTCCTGATCAAAACCTTCGGCTACATGCCGGACGCGGACCTGGCCGCCAGCCAGTTGCGCGCGCAGGGCATCTGGTGCGAGATCACTGCGGACGATTGTGCCGGGATGTATCCGTCGATGGGCGTGATTCAATTGCTGGTCGCTCCGGAGGATGCCGAGGATGCGCGGAGAATTTTGAAAGAAACCGCGTCCATCCCGAGCGCGGTGATGAATCCGGTTGAAGAAAAATCTCCGGTTCCTAATGGCCCGCCGCCGCGTGTGCTGAGGTTCAACATCGGACTACTCGTGGGCGTGATTGTTGGCGTGTTGATTCACATCAGCTACTCGCGGCTCTGGGAGCTTCGAGATCTGAATCCGCGCTACGACCACGACGGTGACGGCGTACCGGATCGCGAGCAGATTTGGAAGGAAGGAGAGCTGAAAGAAGAACGCTTCGACAGAAACGGTGACGGACGATCAGACAACTGGCTGCACTATCGCGATGGACAGGTGGTGGTCACGGAAGAGTCAGATGATAATTTCGATGGCAAGGCGGACAGTTCGTACACGACTTCACCGCGCCAGCTTCTTGCTCACTCCATTCACGACACGGATTTCAATGGCGTGCCTGACCTGAAGACGACTTACACGAACGGCCTGTATCATCAGTCGGACTGGCGGCCCAACGGCACCAACGTGGTGGTGCTCCGGCAACTTTACCGCGCAGGATGGCTGGAGGAAGAACTGCGCGACGTGAACGGCGATGGATTATTTGACGTGAGCATCTTGTATGATCGGTTCAGCACGCCCATTCGCACGAACAGCTTGCGCCCCACCACGCAGTTTCCGTGAGCCACGCGGCGGTGAACGACTCCTTCCAGCAACGGCTGCGTCGCGCGCTCGAAACAGCAACGTCCGAACTGCTCGCCGAACGCAACGCGCAGGGCTTCTGGGAAGGTGAACTGAGCAGCAGCGCGCTTTCCACGGCCACGGCTGTCACGGCCCTTGCCTTGGCACTCAAGCACGGAGCGAATTTCCAATCCCCAATCCTCAATCCTCAATCCTCAATCACCACCGGCCTGAAGTGGCTGGCGGAAAACCAGAACGCCGACGGCGGCTGGGGCGACACCACGAAGAGCCTGAGCAACATCAGCACGACGACGTTGTGCTGGGCGGCGTTCGGCGCGGCGGGGGCGGATGGGGAATTTGCGGAGGTCGTGGGGCGTGCGCGCGGCTGGCTTGCGCGAGCCAGCGTGCTCCCGGCGTCCCGCCGGGTGGAACCTGCCGAACGTGCGAGTGCTGCTTCCACTTTCACGTCGCAACCCGGCGGGACGCCGGGGGCACTTTCAACGGATGCGCTGGCCCGCGCCATCATCGCGCGCTATGGGAAGGACCGCACGTTCTCCGTACCCATTCTCACGATGTGCGCGCTGGCGGGACGGCTCGGGGAAGGACGCGCGGCATGGCGGCATGTCATCCCGCTGCCGTTTGAACTGGCGGCGTGTCCGCATCAACTGTTTGCGGCGCTGCGTTTGCCGGTGGTGAGCTACGCGCTTCCGGCACTCATCGCCATCGGGCAGGCGCGGCATGTTCACGCGCCGTCGCGGAATCCCATCGCACGGATGATTCGCAACGCGACGCGCGAAAAAACTTTGCGCAAGCTCACGGAGATTCAGCCGACGAACGGCGGCTTCCTCGAAGCCACGCCGCTGACGAGTTTCGTGACCATGAGCCTCGCGGCGAGCGGTCAGGCGAACCACGTCGTGACGCAACGCGGGCTGGAATTTCTCCTCAAGTCCCAACGTGCGGACGGCAGTTGGCCCATCGACACGAATCTCTCGACGTGGTGTACGACACTGGCGGTGAATGCAGCAGGGAACCTCTCGGCGGAACACCTCTACGGCGCAAGATTGTTTGACCAGTGGCCGCCACGTACTCAGTCCGAGCCGGAAGCACTGCGCGCCGATGAGCAAAAGTTTGTCGCACTCGCACGCTGGCTGTTCGACCAGCAATACGCCGCCGTCCACCCCTACACCCACGCCGCGGCGGGCGGTTGGGCGTGGACGTCGCTGCCCGGTGGGGTGCCTGACGCCGATGACAGTGCTGGTGCCATCCTCGCCCTGGGCGAGATCGAACGCCTTCTTGATAGAGATACGTGGTCACAACTTGGCGGAACCGATTTCCAAGAACGATTCAGCCACGCCCTGCGCAGTGGGGTGTCCTGGCTGCTGGGCCTGCAGAACCGGGACGGCGGCTTCCCCACTTTTTGCCGGGGCTGGGGTGCGCTGCCGTTCGACCGGAGCAGTCCTGACATCACAGCCCATGCCATCCGGGCTCTGTCCGCTCAACACGATGACTGGCTGTACTTCGAAAGGTGCGCAGCCATCGAACGCGCCACACTGTTCCTGGTACGCTCACAACGTGCGGATGGAACGTGGATTCCATTGTGGTTTGGCAATGAGTTTGCCGCGAAGGAGGAGAATCCCGTTTACGGCACGTCGCGCGTGCTCTTGGGCCTGAGATACGGACGCGCCCTGGAGAGCGAGTTAAAACCGGCCATCGCCCAGGCCCTGGCCTGGCTTTGCTCCGCGCAAAATCCAGACGGCTCGTGGGGCGGAGATCGCGGTCTCCAGGGCAGCATCGAAGAAACGGCGCTGGCGCTGGAGGCATTGGCGGAAGTCACGGACAATCATGGCGAGGATGAAAAAAGATTCCGGCCGCACATCGAGCGCGGCGCGGAGTTCCTCGTGCAAGCGGTGGAGTCCGGCGCGTGGCGCGCGCCGTCGCCGATTGGTTTCTACTTCGCCAAGCTCTGGTACTTCGAGCGGCTGTATCCGATGATCTTCACCGTCGCGGCCTTGCGCGCGGCGGCTTCGTGGCTGCGCGCTCTGAGCGAGGAAAGTTGAGGCGAGGGTACGCGGCGGGGCGCGGGCGTCCCGCCCGCCGGACGGGGCGGAGAATCTTAGTGGTCGCCACGCCAACTCGGCGGAGCCGCCATCCGTTCCATTCAGGCGGGCGAGACGCCCGCGCCCCGCCGGGACGGGAAAGTTTTCCAGTGGCGCGTTCGGGGGAACCCCGGCAACTTCCCGCCATGTTTGTGCAACCGCGCGTGGTGGTGATTGATGACGAGCCTGCCGTGGCCAAGATGACGGCGTTTGCCCTCTCCTCGCAGGGCTTCGCGACCGAGTTTGCCACCTCCGGCCCCGCCGGTCTCAAGCTCGTGCAGGACACGTTGCCCGATGCCGTGGTCTGTGATGTGCGGATGCCTGACCTCGACGGCGAGCAGGTGGTGGAGCAACTCCGCGCGGATCCGCGCACGCAAAAAATTCCCGTGCTCTTCCTCAGCGGGCAATGTCATCCCGGCGAAATCACGCACGGCGACGCCTTCATGCAGAAACCGTTTCATCTCAAAGAACTGGCCGCGACCGTGGCCCGTTTGATTGCGAGCCGCGCGACCGCGTCCTGAGATTCCACCGTGCCCGCCTAGTGCTTTCCCGGAACGGGCAGCATCGGCGACGCGTGCGCGCGGCGTCGCTAGACTTTTCGGCGTGTGGAATTGGTCCGATAAAAACGGCATGTATCTGGAGGCCGCGCGCGGTTGGCTCGAACTGGGCGACGCGCGCACGGCCACGCAGGAATTGGAAAACATTTCCGGCCTGCGCCGCGCCCAGCCCGATGTCCTCCGAGTCCGTCTGCAAATCGCGATGGAGGCCCGCGACTGGCGGAGCGCCTTCGCGCTCGCGCAAGGGTTGATTCGCGTGTCGCAGCACGACGCGGAAATTTTCCTCTGGCGTTCCGAGGCGCTGCGCCATCTGCCGGACGGCGGCGTCCACAAGGCGCTCGCGCTGCTGCTCGAGGCGGCGAATGATTTTCCGAACGAGGCGGCGATTCCCTTTCAACTCGCCTGCTACAACTGCCAACTCGGCCAGGAGGCGACCGCCCAGTGCTGGCTCGCCCTCGCCTTCGAGGCCGCGCAACGCCAGGGCTGTCTGAAAAAGTGGAAGGCCGCCGCGCTGGAAAACCACGACCTCGCCCCGTTGCGGAAAAAGATGGGGCGGGCCGTGAGCCTGTGGGTGTGAGGGTGGCGGGCGGTTCTGCCAACTATTGCCAAGAGAGTTGGACGGCCGAGCGTCGCACCATGAAAACAGAAACCATCCGCGTTTTAGTTGGGCGGAGCGCTTGGCCGCCCGCCCGTGTTTTCCAAATCCACTGAAGCCGAGCGGCCATGCATCCAGCGCGTTCCGCTCGCGGAGCCGGAAGCAGATCACTTCCGCGAATTGGCCCGTGATGCTGGAGTTCAGCTTGTCCGGCGTTTGCGTGGCGTAGAGACATTCACAACCCCACTTCGCTCCGACCGGGACCCACTCGGCGAGCGCCTGGCCGCCGTTGCAAACCATGGGATCTGTTCCACGGTCCCGTCCCTGATCAAAAAACCGCATTGCCGCGTTGTTTCTGAAAATCACTCGTCCGAAATGTGGTTCTGTGCCACGGTCATACACGTGTTTTCCACCCGCGCCCTTTTTACACGAAGCCTGAGACATCAGCTTTGCCGACGAGGCCGGGGACACGAACGAGACGAACGGAACAAGGACGAAGGCATGATGAATTTGAAGTGTGGCAAACTCTGGTGGGTGTGGCTGTTGCTGGCGGGCGTGGGGCCGGCCCAGTCGGCCACCGTTAATTATTTCAGCTTGGGCAGTCCCTGGCAATTTCGTCTGGGCACGAATGAAGCCTCGTCCCCGATTTCGCAATGGCGCACGAACGTGGACGACGCCGGGTGGAGCGCACCGGTGCCGACGCCCATCGGCTACGGCACGCCGGCACCGGTCACTTTCATTCCCGAAAGCGATGCGATCACGCCCAACTGGCTCTGTGTCTTCATGCGCCGAACCTTCGTCGTGAGCAACGTGGCGGATGTCGCCAGCGCCACGCTCTCCATTAACATCGACGACGGCTATGTGGTTTGGATCAACGGCACCGAAGTGACGCCGCGCTACAACATGTCCGGAGGGGACCCAACCATCGCCTCCTTTGCGACAACAGCAGGCGAACCGGTGGTGCTGACGCACGCCGTTTCCGCCAGCCTGCTTCGCAGTGGCACGAACGTCATCGCCATCCAGTCTTTCAATGCCAACATCACCAGTTCCGATCACTACGTTGATGCCAGCCTGGTCGGAACGGTGGACGATGTGGCCCCGGCCCTGGCCTTCCAGCTTCCGTTTGCCGGTTCCACGATTTCTTCCCTGACCCAGATCGAAGTGGATTTCACCGAGAACGTCACCGGGGTCAACGCAGCCGATCTGCTGATCAACGGCGTCGCCGCCACCAATGTCACGGCCCTCAGCGGCGCGGCGTATGTGTTCCGGTTTCCGCAGCCGGGCCACGGGCCTGTTGCTGTTCAATTCGCGGGTGCCCATGGCATTCAGGATCTCGCGGCGACACCGAATGCCTTCGCGGGCGCCAGTTGGAGCTACGTCTTGGATCCCAACGTGGTTATCTCCGAAAACGTCCGGCTGAACGAGTTCGTCGCCATCAACATCAGCGGCCTGCGCGACGAGGACAACGAATTCCAGGACTGGGTCGAGATCCGGAACTTGAGCACGAATCTTGTCAGCCTGGCGGGCTGGTCGTTGACCGACGATGCAGGCGAGCCGGACAAATGGGTCTTCCCCGCCGTGACGATGCAGCCGAGCGCTTTCCTGGTGGTGTTTTGTTCCGGCAAGGATCGGAAGCCGACCGCGCCCAACGCCAGGCTGCACACGAACTTCAAGCTGGAGTCAGAGGGCGAATCGATCCGCCTCTACAATTCCGAGGTGCCGCGCCGGTTGGTGTCTGCCCTCGACTCCTACCCGCTGCAGCGGCGCGATTACTCGTATGGCTATGACCCGCTCGGTGAGTTGAAGTATTTCTCGCCCGCCACTCCCGGCTCGAACAATCCGCCCAGCAGCATCACCGGCGTGGTGGCGGACACGACGTTCAGCCACGAACGCGGGTTCTATGACACGAATTTTTCGCTGAGCATCACCTGCGCGACACCGGGCGTGACGATTCGTTACACGCTCGACGGACGGGCGCCGACGACGAGCTTCGGGACGGTTTATGCCGGCCCCATCGCCATGACCAACACCACCGTGGTGCGTGCATTCGCGTATCAAAACGGGCTGCTGTCCTCGGACGTGAACTGCCACACCTACCTTTACCTCAAGACCGTTCCGACCCAGGCGGCCAACGGACAGGCGCCGGCCGGTTGGCCCGCGACGTGGGGCGGCAACGTGGTGGACTACGGGATGGATCCGGACATCGTCAACAACCCGGTCTGGGGAAACACGCTCACGAACGACCTCAAGGCGATCCCGAGTTTCTCGGTGGTGGTGAACCTGGACGACATGTTCAACGCCTCCACGGGCATCTACGCCAATCCCGGCGGCGACGGCCCGCTCTGGGAAAGGCCCTGCTCCATCGAATTGCTCAACCCCGAAGGCGAGGAAGGTTTCCAGATCAACTGCGGCATCCGGCTGCGCGGCGGCTTCAGTCGCAGCACGGGCAATCCCAAACACGCGCTGCGCTTTTTTTTCCGGCAGGAGTATGGGGCGTCGAAGCTGAACTTTCCCTTCTTCGGCCCGACCGGCGCGGAGAGTTTCGACAAGTTCGACATGCGCACGATGCAAAACTATTCGTGGAGCTTCCAAAACGATGGCCGGATGATCTGCGTCCGCGATGTGATGAGCCGGGACGCGCAGCTCGCGATGAACGGCCTGAGCACGCGCGGAAATTTTTATCACCTCTACATCAACGGCATGTACTGGGGGATGTACAACAGCGAGGAGCGGCCGGAGGCGGCGTTCGCCGAGAGCTACTTGGGGGGGCGCGAGGAGGATTACGACACGATCAAGCAACTGGATGGCTACACCAGCGGGGCGACGGACGGCAACACCGACGCCTGGTATCGGTTGTGGCAGGCGGCGACGAACGGGTTCGCCAGCAACGCGGATTACTTCAAGGTCCAGGGCCGCAACGCGAGCGGGACGATCAACACCAATTACGAAAACCTGGTCGATGTGCCCAACCTGATCGACTACATGCTCGTCATCCTCTATGGCGGCAACCTCGACGCGCCCATCTCGAACTTTCTCGGCAATGATTCGCCCAACAACTGGTACGGCTTCCGCGACCGCACCGGCCAGCGCGGCGGTTTCCGTTTCGTGTCGCACGACGCCGAGCACTCGCTGCTCAACGTGAACGAGGACCGGACCGGCATCGTGGATCTGAGCGCTTCGGGCGGCGCCTACGGAGTCATCCACCCCGACTGGACCTGCGGCAATCCGCTCACTCAGACGGGCGGCGCCAGTGCGGCGCAACAACGTTCCACCCCGCAGTACCTCTGGTTCCGCATGCACCAGAATCCTGAGTTTCGCATCCTGGCCGCCGACCGCATCTTCAAGCATTGCTTCAACGGCGGTCCGCTTTCGGCGCCGGGCATGCGCGCCGCGTTCCTGAGTCGCAGCAACGAAATTCAACGCGCCATCGTCGCCGAGTCGGCGCGCTGGGGCGACGCGAAGAACGCCACGCCGTACACGCGCAACTCCTGGATCGCCGCGATGAACGGCACGGTGGGTTTCATCAATGGCCGCACCGCCGTGCTCCTCAACCAGCTCCAGGCCGACGGACTTTACCCGGCCCTTGTTCCGCCCGCGTTCAACTCCCTGGGCGGCGTCGTGGCGAATGGATTTGTTTTCCGCATGACCAACAGCCAGGCCGGCAGCGTTGTTTACTACACGCTCGACGGGAGCGACCCGCGCGCGCTCGGCGGCAGCATCGCCCCGTCGGCGCTGGCGTATTCCGCGCCGCTCACGCTCAATTACACGACCACGATCCGCTCCCGCGTCTTCTCGGGCGGCGTCTGGAGCGCGATGAACGAGATCACGTTCTATCCCGTCCAGGATCTGAGCAAGCTGCTGGTCACGGAAGTCATGTATCACCCGCCCATGATTGGATTCATCGACGGCGATGAATTCGAGTTTCTCGAATTGAAGAACACCGGCACCAACATCCTGGGCCTGGGCGGCATGAGTTTCACCGGCCTCACGTTCACCTTTCCGGCGGGGACCACGCTGGCTCCCGGACAGTTCTTTGTCCTGGCCGCCAACGGGCAGACCTTCAACTTCAAGTACCCCGCCGTGACGCCGAACGGTTTCTACACGGGCCGGCTCGCCAACTCCGGCGAAACCATCGGCCTGTTCCATCCGCTGGGCGCGCCGGTGCTTTCGTTCACCTTCGGCGATTTCACCCCGTGGCCGGTCACGCCCGATGGCTTCGACTTCTCCCTGGTGCCGGTCGATCCCAACGCCAATCCCGATTACGACGATCCCAAGAACTGGCGCGCCAGCAGCGCGCCCGGCGGCTCGCCCGGCGCGGACGATGCGCCGTTCACCGTGCCGCCCGTGCTCATCAACGAGGTGCTGACCCACTCCGAAACCGGCGTGGACTTCATCGAGCTGTTCAACCCCACCACCAACACCGTGGACATCAGCGGCTGGTTTCTCAGCGACGATCCGGCCGTGCCCAAAAAATACCGGATTGAGAACGGCACATTCCTCGCGCCGCTCGGCCATGTGGTTTTCACGGAGACAAATTTCAACGCCACGCCCGGCACGAACGGCAGCTTTTCCTTCAACGCGCACGGCGACGACGCGTATCTCTTCTCCGGCGACGTGAACACGAACCTGACCGGCTACGATCACGGATTCAGTTTCGCGGCGGCGATGGACGGGGAGACCTTTGGCCGCCATGTCACGAGCACGGGCGAGCCGCAGTATCCGGGGCAAATCACGCCGACGCCCGGGTTCGCGAATGCCGGCCCGCGGATCGGCCCGGTGGTGATCAACGAGATTCACTACAACCCTGTCTTCCCCTTTCCCGAATTCATCGAACTGAAGAACCTCAGCAGCAATGCCGTGCCGCTCTTTGATGCCGCCTTCCCCACGAACACCTGGCGGGTGAACGGCCTCGGCCTCAGCTTTGCGACCAACCTGACGCTGCCCCCCGGCGGCTTCCTGCTGCTCATCGGGACGAACGTCGCGGAATTTACCAATCGCTACGCCGTTCCGTCCGGCGTGGCGTTCGCTCCCTATCCCGGCAACCTTCAGGACAGCGGCGAGCGGCTGGAGCTGCAGCAGCCCGACACCACCGGCACGAATGGCGTCGGCTACATCACCATCGATGCGGTTCGTTACAATGATCGGGCGCCGTGGTCGGCGGCGGCGGACGGCAGCGGGCCTTCCTTGCAAAAGCGCATGGCGGCTCTGTATGGCAACGATCCTGTGAACTGGAAGGCCGCCGCACCGACGCCCGGCTCGGACACGACGGGCGGCGACGAACCGGTCATCGTCACCCAGCCGCAAAGCCAGAGCGCGGTGCTCGGCTCCAACGTCACCTTCACCGTGGGCGTCACCGGCACGCCGCCGTTTCAATTCGTCTGGCGTTTCAACGGGACCAACCTGCCGGGCGCGACGGAGGAAACGCTTTTCCTGCCCGCCGCCCAGGCGCAGCAGGCCGGCACGTACAGCGTGAACGCGTTGAACAGCGCCGGGTTCGTGACGAGCTCGAATGCCACGCTGGTGCTCGTGTCTCCGGTCAGGTTCACCACCCATCCGGCCAGCCAGAACGCGCAGTCCGGCAGCACCGTGACGCTGAATGCTGTCGCCGTCGGAAACGGCCCCGTGCGCTATCAATGGCGCTTGGAAGGCACCAATCTGCTCCACGCCACCAACGCCTCGTACAGCCTCACCAACCTTTCACCGGCCGGGCAGGGCCATTACTCGGTCGTCGCATCGGACAACGTCAGCACCGCCTTCAGCTCCAACGCCTTCGTCTTTGTCCTGATCAAGCCGGGCATCGTCACGCCGCCCCAGCCGCAAACGGTGCTGCAGGGCGGCACGGCCATTTTCAGTTGCGTCGCCACCGGCGGACCTCCGCTGAGCTACCGGTGGATCAGCAACGGCACGCAATTCGTCGTCACCTCCGCGCCCTTCCTGGTGCTGACCAATGTCCAGCCCCGCCCCTTCACCAGCTCCTTCCGGGTGGTGGTCACGAATCTGGCCGGCGTTACGTCCCCCTTGGCCAGCCCCAATGTTCTGCTCACCGTGCTGGCCGACTTTGATGGCGATGGCGTCGCGGACGCGTGGGAAACGCAATACGGGTTCAGCACGAACAGCGCTTTGGACGCGTTACTGGACCCGGACGGAGACGGGATGAACAACCGTGGTGAATATATCGCGGGCACGCATCCGACCAATTCGCTGAGTGTTTTGAAAGTGCTGTTCTCGACCACGAATGCGGCGGAACTGAACTTCACGGCTGAGTCGAACATCAGCTACACGGTGCAATGGCAGACGAATCTGGCCGGGCCGGGCTGGAACAATCTCACGAACATCACCGCGCAGCCCTTGGTCCGGACCATCACCTTCGACACCGCCGCGGCACCGCCGTCCGCGGCGCGATACTACCGCATCGTCACCCCGCTCGTGCCCTAGCCAATGTGCTGGGCAGCACGAATGTCTTGTCCTACCGTTTCGCGCAATGAACACGCAGCGCTGGTCAGACTTCATGTGCTGGTCGGCCACACTCTTGCTTGCGTCCCTGCCGGTCCAGGCGGCGGTGCCGCCGGACAAGGTGCCGCCCGTTGTCGCGCTGCCGACGAACAACATTACGCCCACCGTCACCGTCGAGATGGGCGACGTGGGCGGGAAATTTTTCGGTCAGATCCCCGACGCCAAAAAAACGCGGCGCTACTACATCGCAGCGGAGCCGGAGCTGTGGGATTACGCGCCGCAGGGCCTTGACCCCGTGTGCGGCAAGCCGCTGCCGCCGCCCGTGCTGCTCCAGCGTCAGGTCGGCAAGATGCGCTACGTGCAATACACCGACGCCACGTTCACCACGAAAGTGTTTCAGAATCCGCGCCTCGGCATTCTCGGCCCGGTGCTGCGCGGTGTGGCGGGAGAATTTCTCGCGGTCACGTTCATCAATCGCGGTGGGCAGCCGCTCTCCATGCACCCGCACGGCGTGAAGTACGACAAGGACAGCGAAGGCTCGCACTACCAGCCACGCCCCGGACTCGGTGCCGCTGTCGCGCCCGGCGCAAAGTTCACTTACGTCTGGCAGCTCGATGCCGACTCCGCGCCGATGCCCAGCGAGCCGAGCTCCAAGGGCTGGCTCTATCACAGTCATGTGAATGGCGATGAGGAGGCGAACTTCGGTCTCGTGGGATTCATCGTCGTGGCTGATCCGGCGCGCGCCCGCGCCGACGCCACGCCGAACGACGTGGACCGCGAGCACGCCGCACTGTTCATGATCTTCGACGAAAGCGGCCTGGGCGAAGCCGAGCGCGAAGCTGCCGAATACGCCAGCCTGAACACCAACAACGCCGTGAGCGCCAAACCGTGGTGGCAGGTGCAGGAGCAGCTCGAACAAGGCGTGCGCGCCGCGATCAACGGCTACATCTTCGGCAATCTTCCCGGCTTGGAAATGAACGAGGGCGAGCGCGTGCGCTGGTACCTGTTCGGCCTCGGCTCGGAGCGGGATTTTCACACCGCGCACTGGCACGGCCTGCGGGTGGTCGAGGAAGGCCGCCGCCGCACCGATGTCGTGGAACTTCTCCCGGCGTCGATGAAAGTCGCGGACATGCTCGCCGACAATCCCGGCTCGTGGCTCTTCCACTGCCACGTGGCCGATCACATGACCGAGGGCATGTTCGCGCGCGTGACCGTGCATCCGAAAAGCGGGACGAAGCGCGCCGTCGGCCCGGAGTACTTCGGCGTGTCGGGCGCGCAGAAATCCTTGCAGATCAAAACGGCGGAGGCGCGCGTGGGCACGGATTTCGCGACCGTGAAAATCAGCGGCAGCGTCACGGTCTTCGAGGCGTTCTCCGTTTTCACGCAACCCGTGACGTTTCAATGGCTCGGCGGCAGCGTGACGTTTCAACCGAATCGCAAGGGTCTGGCCAAGGCGGGCCACAATGAATTTCAGGTCAAGAACGCCAGCCAGTTCGGCGTGATCTACGGCGGGCAGATGGAATTTGAACTGACACTGCAAGGCAAGGAATGGCGCGACGGCTTGATGAAACTCGGCGCGCCGAGTCCGCGTCCGTCGCAAGTCACCGCGCCGCTCACCATTCAGGTCGGCACCGCTTCGCACGCCGGCACGGTGACGCTGCCGTGTGCGTTCGAGTGAGGCGAGCGGCTGGGCCTCGCTGGTCTCGCCACCCCGAGGTTGAGCATGTGTTCACACCGCCTCCGACTGCGACGAGAAGTGAAACGCCTTCACCTTCAGCGCCGGCACGACGGACGCGCCGCGCCCTTGCCCCTCGGAACTGCTCACACGCTCGGGCGTGCCAATCAGCTCGATGTTTCCCGGCGCGAGCAGCGCGGTGACGCTCTGGTTGAAACGAAAGTTGCGCACGGGATGTTGAATCTTCCCGTTTTCGATCCACCACACGCCGTCGCGCGTCAGGCCGGTGAACATCGCGGTGCGCGGATTCACGCTGCGGATGTACCAGAAGCGGCTCACGAGCAGTCCGCGCTCGGTCGCTTTGATCATTTCGTCGAGGCTCGAAGTCGGCCCCGTCACTTCGATGATCTGGTTCACCGGGCCGGGCGTGGGCTGCGCGCCTTTTTCCTTCGCCCAGTAGCGTGAGTAGGTCAACCGCTCCAGCACGCCCTTGCGGACGAAATAAATTCTCTCTGCCGGAATGCCTTCACCTTCCGAGGGTGAGTCCGGCAGTTCGGGATGCTGCGGGTCGCTCAACACACTGAGGCGTTCGTCGAAAATCTTTTCGCCCAGCCGCGTCTTGCCGCCGGGCATGGAATACGGACTGCGGCCCTCGTCCGCGCTGCGTGCGTCGAAGGCGAAGCCGAACCGAATCAAATCGCTCGCCGCCTGCGGTTCCAGAATCACTGGATAAGTCCCCGCATCAATGGTGCGCGGTGCGCGCGACGTGAGCGCCTTCTGAATCGCCTCGCGTCCGATGCGCAGCGTGTCGAGCTTCGCCACGTCGAAATGATTGCGCAGAAAATATCCCGAGCTGCCGCCATCCGGCGTGCGCGCCGTGACGGACAACGCGACGAGACTGGAGCGGTGATAATTGAAATTGCCGTGCTTGGTCGCGAACGCTTCCGCCGTGCCATTCGCGTGATGAAACCCCGCGCCCACCACGCCCGCCTTTTCGCATTCGCGGATGATCGCGTCGATGGCCCGCGCGCGTTCCGTCAGTGAAATGTTCGCCGTGGCTTCCACATAGCCGCCGATGCGCTGATATTTCTGCGCACCCAGCGTGGGCAGGTATTCCTTGTCCACCGGTGAGAGGCGCGCGAGGCGTTCCGCTTCTTCGACAGCCTGTTTCAAGGACGCCTCGTCCATGTCCGTGGCCGAGGCCGCGCCGCGCTTGCCATCAATCCAAACCGTGATGCGTGCGGTCACACTCTCACGCCGCCCGCTGGTCGTGAACGCGTTCGCCGCAAAGCGCAGGTGGGAGAAATCTTCGCTCGACACGCTCACGCTGGCGTCGTCGGCTTTCGTAAGCTTCAGCAACTTGTCGCAGAGCGTCCTGGATTCTTTTTCAGTGAGCATAAGCAGATGGATCAGGCTGTGAAGCATTTCACCTTCAGACCGGCCCGCCGGGCGGCGACGCTCTGGGCCTTGTCACAGGTGAGAAAAAGTTCCGTGCGGGCCAGCAGGGCCAGGCCGACATGCACCAAATCCCAGGTGCCCGCCCCGGACGCGCCGTTGTCCTCAAGGCTCCGGGTCTCGGCGAGGTCGATGACGTTTTGCAAACTGACGGGCTGATGCACGAGGCGGGTGCGCCATTTCTCGGCGGCGCGATAGGCCTGCCAGGCGGTGGCACGGTTCGCCGCCGTTGGAATGCGACGGAGACTGTGCCGCAACTCGGCGCGCAGAATCACATTCCAGTGATAGTCCACGGGCGTGCGCGTGACGAATTTTTGGACGGACGGAGAATGCGCGGCGTGCGGGTTGAAGAACGCCAGCAGATACGAGGTGTCGGCGTAGGCGGTCATCGACGGCGCTTGCGCTCTTCGAGGATGGGGTTGGGATCGGGTTTGGCACCGCGCGCCCGCGCCGCGCGCCCGGCCTTGAACACGGGCGCCATGATCTCCGACCAGGGCGGAGCCGCTTCATCGCTGGCGACGGGCGTGAGCGTCGTTTGATCCTGCGAGTACACGGCCACCACGCGCAGGCCATAGACCGTGCCGTTGTGAAGGATGCCGATGTCCTCGCCGCGCTTCACTTTGTCGAGGACCGCCGTGAGGTTTTGGCGCGCTTTCGTGGGAGACAGCGTTTTCATAACGTCTTTTTAACGGCGCACGAAACGGGAGGCAACCCTTCGGATGACGGCACCATCCTCGGCGCAGCAGTTTCAGTGAGCATGAGCTTCCTCCAAAAATGCCGCGCCCGCAGCGCCCCCCGCACCTGTGTTCAGAACATTGATTTTGCGAAAGCGCGCCACCGGACAGCCGTGGCTCACGCAATTCGCCTGGCCCGGTTCACCCTTGCCGTCATTGGCCGCGCCGTGAAGCTCGTAGGTCGCGCCACCACCGAGACCGTCGCACGAGTTCCAGAAGTCTGTGGTGCGCGATTGATAGGCCACGTCGCGCAGCATCGCGCCGACCTTGCCCTTTTTGATTTCCCAGAACGTCTGGCCGCCGAACTGGAAGTTGTAGCGCATCATGTCGATGGACCAACTGCCGTTGCCGTAAATCAAAATGCCGTCGTCCACGCCGCCGACCAGATCATCGAGACTGGCGGGCACCGGCGCGGGTTCGAGTGAGACATTCGGCATGCGCGGAAACGGCACGCTGCCCCAACTGTCCGCGTGCAGGCAACCGGTGGAACTTTTCTGCCCGACGAGCGGCGCGAGATCGCGCGTGGTCTGCCAGCCGACAAAGATGCCGTCCTTCACGATGTCCCAGCGCTGACCGGGCACACCCTCGTCGTCGTAGGCGATCGTCGCGAGTCCTTCGGGCTGGGTGCGGTCGGCGAAGAAATTGCAAATCGTCGAGCCGAACTGAAGTTTGCCCGTCTTGTCCGGCGTGAGAAAACTCGTGCCTGCGTAATTCGCCTCCCACCACAGCGCGCGATCCAGTTCCGTCGAGTGCCCGACCGTCTCGTGAATCGTCAGCCAGAGATTCGTCGGGTGAATGATGAGATCGTATTTGCCGGGCGCGACAGATTTCGCCTTCAGCTTCATCACCGCCTCCTCGCCGGCCTGCGTCGCCTCGGCGAGCCAGTCGTGCTTCGCGAGGTATTCGTAGCCGATGGACTTCGGCCCCGGCAGGCTGCTGCGCGTCTGAAAATCTCCCGCCGCGCGATCCACCGCCGTGACGGTGATCGAAGGATGGGTGCGAATCAAATACTGCTCCGTGCGCGAGCCGTCGCTGGTCGCGAGAAACTTCTGCTCGTTGTTGAACGACAAGCTCGAGGTCACGAAACTTGCGCCCTTGGCCTTCATCGCCGCCGCATTCAGCTTCAACAGGAAATCAATCTTCGGCTCCATCGCGACCTCAAACGGATCGCGCTCGAAGTTGCTCCTCCATTTCCCCGTGACCTTCGGCGCGGCCACCATTTCCACCGGACGCCGCTGGAACGCCGCGTTAGCCTTGGCGATTTCCACCGCCTGCTCCGTGAGGCGTCGCACTGACTTCGCATCCACGACATGGCTCGCCGCAAAACCCCACGCGCCGCGCACCAGCACGCGCACGCCGCAGCCGAAACTCTGCGTGCGCGACACGTTCTGCACCCGCTCCTCACGTGTGGAGACAGATTCGTTGCGATAGCGGTTGATGCGAATGTCCGCGTAGCTCGCGCCGAGTTTTTTCGCGAGCGCGAGCGCGACATCCGCGAGCTTGTCGTGATTGATGGCCGCCGCCTGGGCCGCCTGCGTCTCCAGCACCCAAACCGGCAA
>JBBQYK010000053.1:0-17018 GCA_038208765.1 Verrucomicrobiota bacterium | reverse complement strand
TCGGGGCCGATGTCGAGTTCGCGCAGGACATAGAAGCGGAAGGCGTCCACGCCCCATTCGTCGATGACCGCGATGGGGTCGACGATGTTGCCGGTGCTCTTGCTGATCTTTGCGCCGTCCTTCTGCCACCAGCCGTGCACGAGCAGTTGCTTCGGCAGCGGCAGCCCGGCGGCCTTGAGCATGATGGGCCAATAGACGGCGTGGAATTTCACGATGTCCTTGCCGAGGACGTGGAGGTCGGCGGGCCAGAGGACTTGTTGAGAGTTGAGGGTTGAGAGCCGGTGGCGGCCAGCACGGAAGCGTCGCCGTGGGCGGCGGGGATGGTGAGGTAGTTCACCAGCGCGTCGAACCAGACGTAGGTGACGTAGGCCGGGTCGAACGGGAGCGGGATGCCCCAGTTCAGGCGCGCGGAGGGGCGCGTGATGCAAAGGTCTTCGAGCGTGTTGTTCTTCAGGAAGCCGAGGACTTCGTTCCGTCGATACGATGGCTGGATGAAGCCGGGGTTCTGCTCGATGTAATCAATGAGCCACGCCTGATGCGCGCCGAGTTTGAAGTACCAATTCTCTTCCTTGAGCCGGATGACCTCGCCCCAGGATGGATCAAATTTGCCGTCGGGAAGCTGATCTTTTTCGGTGAGGAAGGTTTCCTCCTTCACCGAGAAAAATCCCTCGTAGCCGGCTTTGTAGAAATGACCCTCGGCGTTCAGCTTCGTGAGCAGGGCCTGCACGACCTGCTTGTGGCGCGCGTCGGTGGTGCGGATGAAATCGTCATTGGTCAGGCCGATGCGGGCGGCGAAAGATTTCCAACTCACCGCGAGTTCATCGCAATACGCCTGTGGCGTTTTGCCCGCCGCTTGCGCCGCCTGCTGCACTTTCTGGCCGTGCTCGTCGAGGCCCGTCAGGAAGAAAACTTTTTCACCGAGCGACCGGCGCGCGCGCGCGATGACATCGGCAATGACCTTCTCGTAAGCGTGGCCGAGGTGCGGCTGGCCGTTCACGTAGTCGATGGCGGTCGTGATGTAGAATGGTTTGTCCATTGGGCGCGGGACTGTGGCGGATGAGCGGAGAGGGGGCAAATTCCAAATCCCCAAGTTCAAATTTCAAACCAACTCCCAGCGCTGGCCACCCTCTTGACTGAAGGTGCCGGGCTGGCCCGCGGGCCGGGCTTCTTTGGACTTTTTCCCGGCCATGCCTAAGCTCGCGCCGTGATTCGCAATATCATCTTCGACTGGTCGGGCACTTTGGTGGACGATCTGCCGGCAGTGATGGACGCGACCAATCACGTCTTTCGCCAGGCCGGTCTCGCCGAGATGTCGCGCGCCCAGTTCCGCGCGGAGTTCTGTCTGCCGTTCAAAAAGTTCTACGACAAATTTCTGCCCAGCGTTTCCATGGCGCAATTGGAACTCTGGTTCCACGGGCGGTTCAAGGAATGCCAGGACTCCATCACGCCCCTGCCGCATGCGCGCGAGTTCCTCGAATTCTGCCGCGCGCGCGGACTGCGCACGTTCGTGCTGACGGCGGTGCATCAGAGCCACTGGCGCGCGCAGGCCGAGACGGCGGCGTTCGTGGAGTTCATCGAGGAGGCGTTCGTGGGCGTGATGGACAAGCGGGAAAAGATTCATTTGATCCTCGCGCAGCATCAACTCGTGGCGGACGAGACGCTCTTCATCGGGGACATGCAGCACGACATCGAGACGGCGCGACACGGCGGCGTGCATTCGTGCGGCGTGCTCACGGGCTACAACGATCTGGCGCAACTGCGCGCGGCGGAACCGGACTTGATCGTGGAGCATCTCGGCGAACTGCGCGGCCTGCTCGCGCGGCAGGAGATGGAACTAAAACCCGCCGTGAACGGTGCCACTCCGCCGCCCGTGGTCACCGTGGGCGCGGCGATTTTTCATCCGCGCACGGGCGAGGTGCTGATGTTCCGCACGCACAAATGGTCCGGGATGTGGGGCATTCCCGGCGGCAAAGTTCACGGCGGCGAACCCTGCGTGGACGCGCTGCGCCGTGAGTTGAAGGAGGAGACGAACCTCGACGTGGACGGCATCGAGTTCGTGCTGGTGCAGGACTGCATCGGCTCGAAGGAGTTTTATCGCGACGCGCATTTCGTGCTGTTGAATTACCGTTGCACCGCGCGCGAGCCGCTGGACGTGATCTTGAATCACGAGGCGCAGGAGTTCCGCTGGCTGCCGCTGGCGGAGGCTCTGCAACTGAACCTGAACACGCCAACGAAGATTTTGCTCGAAGCTCTTCGCCATTCGTCGTTCGTCATTCATCATTAACTCATGGACACCATCACCATCACCGATCTCGAAGTTTCCTACTGCGTGGGCGTGCCGGACGAGGAGCGCGCGACACCGCAGCGTCTGCTGCTCACGGTGGAGATGGAGCACGACTTCCGCGCCGCCGCAGTGGAGGACGAACTGAGCGGCACCATAGACTACTACGCCGTGACGCAACGGCTGCTGAAGTTCGGCGAAGACGTGCATTGGAAACTGATCGAGACGCTGGCCGTGGACGTGGCGCAGATGATTCTCGAAGACTTCGATCCGCATCGTGTGACCGTGGAGGTGAAGAAGTTCATCATCCCGCAGGCCCGGCATGTGTCGGTGCGCGTGGTGCGGGAGCGGAACCACTGATTCGCCGCGGGCGCAACTTTGCATTGTCGGAACCCGCACGGGATGGCATGGAATGGCGCACAAAATTATTCACCACACCATGAACTTGAAACTCACGCTCGGACTCTCGTTGCTCTGCTCCACCGCCCTGCTCCACGCCGCGAATGACTGGCCGCAGTGGCGCGGGCCGAACCGCGACGGCAGTTCGCGCGAGAACGGCCTGCTCAAAGCGTGGCCGGAAGGCGGCCCCACGCAAGTGTGGAAGGCGACGAAGCTCGGCCCCGGCTACTCCAGCGTGTCGGTCGCGGGCGGGAAAATTTTCACGGCCGGCGACGGGCCGGATTCCAGTTCCGTCCACGCGCTCGACATGGATGGGAAAATACTTTGGTCGGCGCAACTCGGTCGCCCCGGCGAACGCGGCGGCTTCGTCGGCCCGCGCGGGACGCCCACGGTGGATGGCGCGATGGTTTACATGCTGGGGCAGTTTGGCGATCTCGTCTGCCTCCAGGTCGCGGACGGGAAGGAAGTCTGGCGCAAGAATCTCGCGAAAGATTTCGGCGGCAAGGTGGGCGGCTGGGGCTACGCGGAATCCGTGATTGTTGATGGCGACAACGTCATCTGCACGCCCGGCAGCACCAACGGCACGATGTACGCGCTGAACAAGAAAACCGGCGACACCGTCTGGCGCACCGAGGGCTGGCGCGATGGCGCGGAATACGTCTCGGCCGCGGTTGCGACCATCGGCGGCGTGAAGCAGTACGTGCAAATGACGCAGCGCAACGTGGCCGGAATTTCCACGGACGGAAAAATTTTATGGAAGGCGGAGCGCAAAGGTTCGACCGCCGTGATTCCCACGCCGGTGGTGAAGGATGATCTGGTTTATGTCACGTCCGGCTACGGCGTCGGCTGCAACGTGTTCAAGGTCACGAAGAACGGCGGCACGTTCTCGGCGGAACAAACTTACGCGAACAAGACGATGGTCAATCATCACGGCGGCGTGATTCTGCTCGGCGACAATGTCTATGGCTTCTCGGATGGCAAAGGCTGGACGTGTCAGAACTTGAAAACCGGCGACGCGCTCTGGGCCACGAACAAACTCGGCAAAGGCGCGGTGGCCTACGCCGACGGTCACCTCTATCTCCGCAAGGAAGACGGCAAGGGCACGATGATGCTCATCGAAGCCACGCCCGAAGGCTTTAAAGAAACCGGGCGCTTCGACCAACCCGACCGCAGCGGGAAGAACAGTTGGCCACACCCGGTCATCGCGAATGGCCGGCTCTACCTCCGCGATCAGGACGTGCTGCTCTGCTACGACGTGAAGGGGAAATAAAAAGGGCCAGGACTAGGGCCAGGCACTTGGCTCCGCAGAGCCGCACGGACCACGTTGAAACGTGAATCCCACGCGGCGCGAGACCGTGGGAGTTCAACCTTCAGGTTGTTCCGGCCGGCCCCGGCAGGGCGAAGCTCATGGCCCGGTGCGGCGCGCGGCCCGTTCAAGTCTGGTCCGACGCCGGCCTCGGTTTCAGCGGCGGGAAGTGATTGTATTCCAGCCAGTCGCGCAGGCAGCACACCATGGCGATCAAGGCGGCCATGGTCGGCGGTTTGACCAGGTAGGAGGCGGTGCCAGCCTCGAAGGCCATTTCGACATCTTCGGGCCGGGACGAGGCCGTGAGCACGATGACGACCAGCCGTTTCAGGCCGGGCTGGGTGCGCAGCCAGGACAGAACTTCAAAGCCGTTTTTCCGGGGCATGTTCAAGTCCAGCACCATGACCACGGGCAGGGGAAACTGGAGGCGATCCTGATAAATTCCTTCCCCGGCCAGGTAGGCCATCGCCTCTTCCCCGCAGCTCACCGTTTGGAGCTGGGCGCGGAAACGCGCGGCGTGGCAGGCGTGTCGCATCAGCGAAAGATCGTCCTCGCTGTCGTCCACGAGCAGAAGCGTTTGGTTTTCGTTCATAAAAAATTCCCGGCGGTCAGGCCTGACGCAATTCAAACCAGAAGCGGCTGCCTGCGCCGAGCGCAGATTCCACGCCCAGCCGTCCGCCCATGCGTTCGACGCCTTTCTGCACGATGGCCAGACCCACGCCGGTGCCGCCAAACGCCGGGCCGTGCAGGCGCGTGAAGAGACGGAACACCTTGTCGTGGTATTCGGGGGCGATGCCGATGCCGTTGTCTTCCACCCACACGCGGACCCAGTGGCCGGAGGGCCCGGGCGCGTCGGCGGCGTGGGCGGGCGCGAGCGCGGCCCATTCTTGCACGCGCACGCGCACCACGGGCGGCACGCCGGGCGCGTTGAACTTGAGCGCGTTGCTGATCAGGTTGAAGAGCACCTGGCCGAGCGTGGCCTCGTGCGCGCGGACGGCGGGCCAGGGGCCGGCCAGTTCGAGGCGCGCGCCGCGCTCTTGCAGTTCATTTTCCAGCCGCGCCGCCACGGTGCGCACCGTGGCCTCCAGGTTCACATCCGTCAGTTGGACTTCCTGCTGCGCGACGCGGCTGAAAGCCAGCAGGTCCTTCAGCAAGCTGTCCATGAACAGCGCGGAACGGCTGATGCGGCCGGCGAAATCCAGGCTCTTCGCGCTGAGACTGTTCCCCGCTTCCTGCACCAGCAGATCGGAAAAGCCCTGCATGGCGCGCAACGGCGCGCGCAGGTCGTGCGCGATGGAATAAACGAAGGCCTCGAGCTGCTCGTTCGTGCGGGCCAGTTCGTGCGTGCGCTCGGTCACGGCCTGTTCGAGCTGCCCGGCGCGGTCGGCCAGCAGCGCCTGCGCCAGCCGCAAGGCTTCCTGAGCCGCGCGCTGGTCGGTCACGTCCGTGTTGGTGCCGAGCCAGCGCACGATCTCGTCGGCCGGGTTGCGGATGGGCACCGCGCGGGACAGGAACCAGCGGTACTGGCCGTCCGCACCGCGCAAGGGAAACGTGTCCTCCCAAATTTCGCCGCTGTCACGCGCTTGCTGAACGGTGGCCACGACGCGATTCACATGGTCGGGATGATGGCACTGCTTCCACCCCCAGCCCTTCAACTCCTCAAAGCTCAGGCCCGTGAAGTCGAGCCAGCGCTGGTTGTACCAGGTGACGGTGCCAAGCTCGTCACACGTCCAGGCGAGCTGGGCCATGTTGTCGGCCAGCATGCGGAAGCGTTCCTCGCTCGCGCGGATCACTTCCTCCGCGTGCTTGCGCGCGGTGATGTCGCGCGACACGGCGAGGAGAAATTCCGGCCGGCCCGCGCCGCCCAGGATCGGCGAGACCGACACGTCCCACCATTTGTCCTCGCCGCGCAGGGTGCTGAAAAACCCGACAAAATTTCCCTCTCTCCCCGCCGCCGCCGCCGCGACCGCCGTTTCCGCCGCTCTCCGGTCGTCCTCGGCCGTCCACAAATCAAACCACGGTTTCCGCAAGTAGGGACGGATGTCCGCGATGCCGACCAAGTCCTGCCCGCTGACCATGGACAACAGATTCCCGGCGAGGTCGAGCACCTTGATGCAGTCCGGGCTGCTTTCGATGATGCTGCGGTTGAATCCCTCGCTCGTGCGCAGGGCCTTCAGCACCTGCTGGCGTTCGGTGATGTCGCGGATGTTGCACTGGATGACCTGCTGGCCGTCCTCGTCGTGGACGTTGCTGACGAATTCCACCTCGAGGTGCTCGCCCGATTTGGTCTTGAGCGGCAGGTTTTCGTAGCGAATCTCGCCTTGCCGCAACAGCTCGCGGAAGGCGGCCTGGCTTTCCTTTTCGTCCTTGAGCAGGCCGATTTCCCACAGTTCCTTCCCGACGAGTTCATCGCGGGAAAAGCCGAGCACCTTCACCACGCAGGGATTGGCCTCGGTGATTTTCCGGGTCCCGGAATTCAGAATGAGGATGCCGTCCTGCGCCGCCTCAAACAGGCGGCGGTAACGAATCTCCGACCGGCGCAGGGCGAGCCGCGACTCCAGACGTTCGGTCACGTCTTCGATGGCGAGGAGGATCAGGGGCGGCAAATCCGCGCCGGGTTCCAGCCGCCGGGCATTGAGCAGCAGGGTGCGCCGGCCCAGATGCGGAAAGTCGTGCGTCACCTCGAAGTCGTTGAAGAAACTGTTCCGGGGCAGCACGTCTTCGAGCAGTGCGCGCAGCTTGGGAATGTTCCAGGCGCCGTCCCCCACTTCGTAAATCAAGCGGCCCTCGGTCTGGTTCGGCGCAGTCTGGAAGGTCGTGTAGAACGCCTCGTTGGCGGTGTCCACGCGCAGGTCGGCGCGCAGCACGAGCAGCGGATCACGCGCGGTGCGAATGATGGCCTCGGCGAGCGCGCCGGAGGCTTTGATTTCGCGCTCGGCGCGCTTGAGTTCGTGGATGTCCACCACCACCAGCACCGCGCCGTCCACCTGGTTATCGAGCGTGAAGTAGGGGCGCGCGCGCAGGGAAGACCAGCGTCCGTCCCGGTCCTGCACTTCCACCTCGTGCTCGCGCACGGTGGTGATGACCTGGGAGAGCAGCGCTTCGAGGTCGCGCGGGGCGGCGGAACCGGCGGCGCGCTCCGACGGGGTTTCAGCGAAGACGAAGGGGTGCCGGATGCTGCGGACGGGCCGGCCCACATCGGCCGCCGTGAGTCGGAACTGTTTTTCCGCCTGTTCGCTGAAACGGCGGATGGTCAGATCGCGCCCGAGCAGCAGGATGGCCAGGCGGGTCGAGTTTTGCAGGTTGGTCAGGTCGCTGTAGAGGCGGTTCAACTCCAGATTGCGGCTGGCCATCTCCTCGTTGACGGTCGTGAGTTCTTCGTTGCTGGACTCCAGCTCCTCCTTCGCGGTTTCCAGTTCTTCGTTAATGCTCTGCAGCTCTTCGTTGGCGGACTGGACCTCTTCATTGGAGGACTGGAGCACCTCGTTGCCGGCCTGGTGCTGCTCGTGGATGGCTTGCAGGTAATCGCGCGTCTCGGCCAGGTCGCGCTCGAGCTCGGCCACGCGGCGGATGGTCGCAGGACTTTTTTCAGAAGCTGACGAAGGCAACGAAGCACTGGATTCGGCCTGGCCCCGCTGGCCCTTCTTCGTGCCCTTCGTTTCCTTCGGTAAAAATTCCTGGCCCTTCGCTTCCTCAAATAAAATCAGGAAGCAGCGCTCGCGCAGGTTTTTCAGCGGAATGACTTCGAGATGAATCAGCCTCGGCTGGCCCGGCCGCTGCAAGCGCACGCCTTCCCGGCGCACGGTTTTATTTTCCTTCTTCGCCTTGTCGAGCGCGGTGCGCAGCGGAAGCATCAGCCCTTCGCGCGCCATCTGGAGCACGTTGAAGGTGGCCTGGCCCTTGGGCGGTTCGAGGTAGGCGCGGGTCGCCCCGCGGAACTGGAGGATCTGGCCCTCGGCATTGATGAGCACGCCGGGCGGCGCGAACTGGTTGACCAGCAGGCGGTCGGCCTCGCACTGCGCGTTGAGTTCGCCGCTCATTTCCGGCGGCAGGGCGGACTCCCGGAGCGCGCCGGGCGGAAGCACGCGCTTCGCCACCGGCCCGTCCGCCCCCTTTTTCTTCGGCATGTGGAACGACGGGGTGACCCCCGCCTTGCGCGCAAAAATTTTGCACTCCTTGTCCACCGGCTCGAAGAGGTCGGTGAAGCCGAGGATGGATTCCGACGCGCCCAGAAACAGGAAGCCCTCCGGCTGGAGCGCGTAGTGGAACATGGGCAGCGCCTTCTTCTGCGAACTCGAGTCCAGATAGATGAGCAGGTTCCGGCAACTGATGAGATCCATCCGGGAGAACGGCGGGGCGGCGATGAGATTGTGCCGCGCGAAGACGACCATCTCGCGCAACGATTTGATGACCCGGTAGCCGCCATCCTCCTCGACGAAGAACCGGCGCAAGCGTTCCGGCGAGACATCCTGCGTGAGATTTTTCGAGTAGAGGCCGTGGCGGGCCTTGTCCAGCACCGCTTCGTTCAGGTCGGTCGCGAAAATTTGCAGGGTGCGCGCGCCGGAAGTTTTCGCCTGCGCTTCGTGCAAGGCCATGGCCAGCGAATACGCCTCCTGCCCCGTGGAACAGCCGAGCACCCAGATGCGCAGCGGCTGGTCGGCGCGCGACCGTTGCTGGAGCAGCTTGGGAAACACTTTGCGCTGGAGCAGCTCAAACGATTTCGGGTTGCGGAAAAAGCTCGTCACGCTGATCAGGCAGTCGGAGTAGAGGGCATCGAGTTCCTTGGCGTCGCCGCGCAGGACGCGCGCGTAGTTCTCCACCGTCAGGTGCCGATTCAGGACCATGCGCCGGGTGATGCGCCGCCGGATGGTCGTGGATTTGTAGAGCGAGAAATCCACGCCGCAATGATTGTGCAGCAGGAGCACGATTTTATTGTAGCCCAGCTCGGTCGCGGAGGGCGGCAGATCCTTCGCTCCGGCGCGGGCCCGTTTCGCGCCGGCGCGCAGGGTGCCAGGACCGCCGGAGGCCAGCGCCACGTCCGCGCCTTCGCGTTGCTCCGAGTCCCGTTCCGCTTCCGCAGGAAACTCCGGAGCCGCCGCACCGGTGGCCCGGGCGAGATACGGGTGCTTCGCGAGGCGGGCCAGTTCGTGCGCGATGTGTTCCGGCGAGAGCACGAAGTCCACGCACCCCGCCGCCACCGCGCTGCGCGGCATCGAATCGTATTTCGCCGTCTCATCCTGCACGAAGGTGATGCCGCCCCCGGCCTTGATCGCCTCCAGGCCCAGCGTGCCGTCCGTGGCCGTGCCGGAAAGAATCACGCCGATGGCGCACTCGTGCTGATCCTGCGCCAGCGCTTCCAGAAACGCATCGATGGGATGATGCACGCCGCGATCTTGCGGTCGTGGCCGGAGCGTGAGGAGACCCTGCGCGAGGCCCAGGGTCGTGTTCGGCGGAATGATGTAGATGTGATTGGCCTCGACCCGCAGTTGATGCGTGGCCTCCAGCACCGGCATGGAGGTGGCCCGCGAAAGCAATTGGGTCAGCGCGCTCTCGTGCTGCGGATCAAGATGCTGCACGAGCACGAAGCCCAGGCCCGAATCCACGGGCAGATGCTTGAGCAATTCCGTGAACGCTTCCAAACCGCCCGCCGAAGCCCCGACGCCGACAATGGGAACGGACACCTTGGCCGCAGCGCCGGTCGAGGGCGGGGCGCATCGGAATTTGGCGGCGGATGCCTGGGGGCCGCGAGGCTTCCGGCGGGTGGCCGGAAGAACGGCCCGGACCGTTTTAGGTTTCTGTTTTGGTTTGTTCACGCACGGCGGGCGTTCGCGCCCATTGAGAAAATTTCACCGCCCGCGCGACTATGGGTGGCACAGCCGCAGCGTCAAAGCACTCTCGCCGCATTTTTTCTTCAGCCGCTCCTGGGCAGTTCGATCCAAAAGCGGCTGCCGGTCCCGGGCGTTGATTCCAAGCCCATGCGTCCGCCCATCCGCTCCACCCCTTTGCGCACAATGGACAGGCCGATGCCGGTGCCGGCGTAACGCGGGCCGTGCAGCCGCTCGAAGACCCGAAACGCGCGCTCCTGGTGCTCCGGCGCAATGCCGACGCCGTTGTCTTCCAGCGTCAACCGGATGCTCGCGCCCCCGGCCACCTCCTCGGCCCGAAAACGAACCTGCGGGGTCACGCCGGGCGCGACAAATTTCAGTGCGTTGCTGAGCAGGTTGGCCAGGCACTGGCCGAGCGTGGCCTCGTGCGCCCGGACGACGGGCCAGGTGCCGATCACTTCGACTCGCGCGCGGGTCTGTTCCAACTGGCTGGTGGTCTGGAAGAGCGCGGATTCCCAGGCCGTCTGCACCTCCACCGGCCCCAGTTCCATTTCCGCGCGGGCGGTGCGGCCATAGGCCAGCAGGTCGAGCAGCAGCTTGTCCATGAATTCGGACGAGGCCTGAATCCGTTGGAGAAAATTCCGGCCGGCCTCGTTCAACGCGGCCGCGTGATCGTCCAGCAACAGTTGCGAAAAGCCGTTCATCGAGCGGAGGGGCGCGCGCAGGTCGTGGGCGATGGAATAGACGAACGCTTCCAGTTGCTCGTTGCTGGCTTGGAGTTCGGCCGTGCGGTCGGCCACGCGCGCCTCCAGCTCACGGGCATGTCCCTGAAGCTGGGTCTGGGCGGTGAGCAACGCGGCCTCCGCCTTTTTGCGCTCCGTGATGTCGCGCAGATACGCGGTAAAAAATGGCGGGGTGCCTTCGAGCCGCGTCGCAGTAATGGCCAGTTCGCACATCAGCTGGCTGCCGTCAGCGCGCTGCGCGAGCAGCTCGAGGCGCCGGCCCAGCACCGGCCCTTCCCCGGTGGACATAAAACGGGCCAGCCCCTCGCGGTGCGCCGCGCGCAATTCCGCCGGCACAATGGTCTCTTCCACCGTGCGGCCCATGATTTCGTCCCGCGCATAACCAAACGTCCGCTCGGCGGCCGGATTGAAATCTACGACCCGGCCGGTTTCATCCATGCTGATGATGCTGTCCAAGGCGGAGGTGAGAATCGCGCTCTTGCGGGCGGCACTTTCGGAGAGCGCTTTTTCGTGGGATCGCACGGCGATCAAGGCCCACCAGAGCAGGCCGATGAGCAGCGCCACTTCCAGCAAGGTTCGCATGGCCGTACCGAAGGCCGTGTCCACCATCCCTTGCTGCTGAATCCACACGCGCGCCCAGCCCAGCGTCAGCGGCAGCACGATGATGAACGGGAGGACGCGCCGGGCCAGGAGACCGGCGGCGCTCCGCTCCAGCAGGGTGCGCATCGGCTGGCGGTCCGGCATGCTGGCGATAATCCCCAGACCCAAGGCGAAGATCATCGAAGCCGTCTGCGCCGCGATGCCCGTGAGGCGCGGCAGCGTGAACATGATTTCCGCCCCGTAGACATAACCGGTCAACGAGAGCGTGGCGATGGCGGTGACGGCCAGGCCCAGTCCGGCGGTCACGCGTCGCGCCCATGCGCCTCCGTTCAGCAGGAGCAGCGCGGTGCCCAGCAGCGTGAACGAGGTGGAGGCCGGGATGCCCATGCGGCCCGGAGCAGAAGTGGCGCGTGCGCCCGTCGGCTCGTCAAAGAACAACGTGTCGAGGCCGGGATTCCACCCGGTGAGATGTTCGAGCAGGGTCAATCCCCCGAGCAGAGCGACCATCGTGCCGAGGACGCGGACACCGCCGCGCCCGGAAGGATGCAACGCCACGAGGAGCAGCGCCGCGCCGCAGAGCATGGTGGCGATGGCGGGGTTGGCCTTGATGCTGATGCCCTTGCCCTGCCAGTCCGCCAGGCGGGGCACGTCCAAAATCCAGCCCAGCAACGAGACGAGTCCGCCCAGGAGCGCGTAGCTGCCCAGGCCCGCGATCATCAAGGTCAGCCAGCGCGGGGCCGCGTGCGGAGCAGACGAAGCGTTCAAAGTTTTCATGGCGAATCGTGGCAACGGAGATAACAGGCTGTCCCCGTGAGATCAAACCGGCGGCGTGAGCACGCCCCCTTGCTACGGCTCGCGTTCTTTCGAAACGAGCGTGCTCGCCCCGCCCAAGGAGGAAGGAGCCAGGCGCACAAAACGGTGCCAATCACCCAGGGCTTGGGCGAAGGCGGTCAGTTCGTCCATGCGGCTCGGCTTCACCACGTAACTGTTGGCGCGCAATTCGTAGGCGCGCGTCACGTCGGCGGCCCGGGCGGAGGAGGTGAAGACATGCACCATCAAATTGTGGCAGGAGGGCTGTTGCCGGAGCCACTCCAGCACTTCAAATCCGTTGCGGCGCGGCGTGTTCACGTCCAGCAGCAGCAGATGCGGAAAGGGAAAGGCCACGCGGTCGGCATAAACGCCCGCGCCGCGCAGGTACTCGATGACCTCCGCGCCGTCGGGAACGACCTGGAGCCGCGCCTGAACTTGCGCCTTGGCAAAGGCCTGACGCAACAGCACGGCATCATCGTCGTGGTCTTCCGCCAATAAAATTTCCAAGGTTCTGTTCACTTGCGCGCTGATATGTCGTGCGCCGCCCGTGGATCGCAAGCGGTAAATGGGCGCGGACGATAATGCGGGGTTCCGTCAGGCATGCCGTTCATCATCGTGCCAGAGCGGGTGTGAGCGTGCCCCCGGCGTCCCGCCGGGTCGTGGGCTGCCCAGTCCGAACGCGGCACCCCTTTAACCGGCACCATGCAGTTGAGCCACGGATGGAACACGGATGGAACACGGAGGAGGGACGAGCATGGCTGAATGACTGTGCCGGAGAAACCCACTGATCGGTGCGTGGTGTTGCCGTCCTGCAAAACGAACGCCGGCCTGATCCGATCCGTGTTTCATCCGTGTTTCATCCGTGGCTAAAGAATAGTTCCGGTTTAACGAGCGATCCCCGGCGTCACTGGACCTCCACCCGGCGGGACGCCGGGGCACCTTCACGGCGGCACCACGGCGGACTCGCGAGCGCGGTAGAAGATGAGCGGCGCGGCGTTCCCGATGCTGGTCGTTTCCTGCAACGTGGCGGGCGTGCGATTGAGCAGCGGCGTCCACGAGCCGGGGTCGGTCGGGTTGCCCGAGGTCTCGATGACGTAGTTCGTGCCGGGCTTGCCGTAGAGCGTCAGCGTGCGCGCGCCGAGCGCGCCGAGAGACGCTTCGAGCAGCGGTTGGCCGTTCACGATCACGAGGCGTCCGTCGTTCAACAAGGCCGTGGGCGCAAGGCCAGGCACCGCGCGCTGGGCGGTCACGCCGGCGAAATGCAGCGGGACGAATGCGGAAGACTGCGCCGGCTCGGTGACAAAATTCAGCCGCGCCATCGGCGTCGTGCCGCCCAGCGTCTGGCCGGGGAGCGCGGTGAATTCAACCGTCGCGGTGTCCGCCAGCAGGAAGGTCAACGTGGCGCTCGCGACCGCCGGCAGAAGATTGTCCAGCGTGATCGAAGTGAAGCGGTCGAGCGGCAGCGGCACGTTGAAGCTCAGACTGGAGAGCGGCGCGCTGGCCACGAGTTGGATCAACAAGTTCGTGGACTGGCCCGGCTCCAGCACCGCGCTGCCGAGGCTCAGTTCCAGATAGTCCCGCACCACGACGGTGAAGCTGCGCGTGGCGCTCAGCGACGGCGTGCCGTCGTCCGACACGCGCACGGTGATGGCGTTCGTCGTGGCCGCGTCCGCGCGGGACGGCAGCCAGCGGAAGAGGCCGTTGCTCGCATGGATCGCCGAACTGGCCGGAGCGCCGGGCAGCACCGCGTAACTCAACTGGTTGGCGGGCAAATCCGTGTCCACGCCCTGCGCGGTGAAGAAGACGGGGCGTAGCACGTCGGCGATGAAATCAGGAACCACCGCGAGCGTCGGCGGGTTGTTGCCCGTGAAGGAACTCGCGTCCCCGCCGCCCGATTCGCCCACGCCATTGTAGGCGACGACGCGGTAATAGAACGTGACGCCCGCCGGCAGGCCGCTGTCGAGGAAGCTCGTGGTGTCCACGCTGTTCGTGCCGATGCGGGTGTAGTTGGTGCCGTCTCCGGAGCGGTCGATGTAGTAGCCGAACTCGTTGGTGGCCGCGTCGGTCCAAGTGACTTCAATCGTGTTGGTGCCGATGGCCCGCGCGACCACATCCGCCGGACTGAGCGGCCGGCTGCCCAGGCGCTTGCGCAAGGTGAAATAATCGCGCGTCACGCCGCTGCTGTTCAGGAAGAACATGTCGAGGCGGTCGCCGGCCACATCGATGATGGTGGAGCCAAGCTCGTTGAGACTGGAGAAATGCGCCGGATGATTGAGCTGGCCGCCCGTCGCCTGGCCCGCGCTGCCGGTCACGGAATACACGACGCCAGCACCATCCTCACTCTTCATGTAAGCACCGCCGCCGTCCTCACGTCCGTTTCCCGCACCGTTGCCGTCGCCGCCGATCGTCATCGTGTTGCTGCTGAACGTGGTCGAGAGACCGTAGTGCCCGTTCAACAGATAAGACCGCTCGTAGCAATGACTGTGGCCGCTCAACACGAGGTCCACATTGTTGGCCTCGAAGATCGGATTGAAGTTCTGGCGCATCCGCACGAGGTCCGCCTCGTTGTCCGAGTTGTGGCTGCCCTTGGTGTAAGGCGGGTGATGAAAATACACGATGACCCAGGCCTGGGTGTTGGCCGCGAGATCGTTCTTCAACCACTCCGCCATGACGCCGTTCGTGTCGTGCGAGCTGGTCATCGAGTCGAGGCCGACCAGATGGATGTTGCCGTAGTCCGCCGAGTAATACTTGGGACTGCCCGACGGCACGCCCCCCGCCTCGCCGTTGCGCGGCGTGTTGAACATGTCCAGGTACGGGAAGTGGGAGTTAAAGGTGGACGCCGTGCCGCCGGACGAGCCGGCGCTCACCTCGTGGTTGCCGATCACGGGCCAGAGGAAATGATTCCGCAGGGTCGTGGGATACATGTCGAAGACCGCCGCCTGGTACTCGTTGTCGGTGCCACTGTTGTAGGCGTTGTCCCCAAGCATCAGCCAGAGGTCCGTCAAACGGCCATTGGTGGCGGCGAAATTGTTGAACGCATCGCGCACGGCGCGCTGGTTGTTGTTGGCCGTGCCCGGATCGCCCAGCACCCAGATCCGCGTGGGCTTGGGCGTGCCCGCGAGGGGCGAGCTGTTGAACCAATAATTGGAACCCGTGCTGTTCGTGCCGCCCGCGAGCGTGAAGCCCGAGCTGCCGAACGAATAAAAATACTTCGTGTCCGGCTCCAGCCCGGTGAGGCGCACCATGTGGTTGTTCGTCAGCGTCGCCTCGATGGTGGTGTTGGTCAGGAAATTCCGGTCCGTCCCGTAGCGCACCACGCCATCCGAGAAAAGGTCGGTGCGCCAGCGCACGATGCCGCCGGTCGGAGTGCCGCTCACGAGATACGGGCCGCGCAAGAGCACGATGGGCAGCGAGGTCACCACGTTCAGCACCACGGGCGCGGAGGTCGCCGTGAGTCCGATGTTGTCGGTGGCCATGGCCTGGAGCACATACGCGCCCTCGACCAGGTTCGACCAGATGAAGGTGTAGGGCGCGACCGTGGCGTCGCCGATCTTCGCGCCATTGGCGAAATACTCGACGAGCGAAATGCCGCCGTCGTTGTCGGTGGCCGTCGCGCGCAAGGTCGCAGTGGCCGCCACCAGCACGAAGGCGTTGTCCACCGGCGCGGTCATGGCCACGGTCGGCACGGGGTTGACGAGCGTGTAAATCCACTGGTTCGCGGGACGGGTGGCATCGAAGGGCGTGGCCCCCAATTCCAAATCCGTGATCCCGTGGTTCGTCGCGAAGCGCACCGGGATCGCGCCGTAGGGCGGCTGCGGGAAGGTGAAAACATATTCGCTGCTGGAGTTCTCCGTGATCCCGCTGGCGACCACGCCGCCCACCAGCAGATCTTCCGGGTCCACGCCCGACACCGGCTCGGTGAACGTCACGGTGATCGAGGTCAGCCCCGTGATCGTGGTGCTGGCGATGGGCACGCGCGCCGCGACCAGCGGCGCGCTCGGATTCACGAGCAGATAATTCAAGACGGCGCTGACCGCGTGGCCATCGAACGGCTTGGGCACGGTGTCGAAATCCACGATCCCGTGGTTCGTGTCCCAAGTGATCGTCACACTGCCGTAGGCCGGCTGCGGGAAGCTGAACAAATACGTCGTGTTCGTGCCGCTGGTCACGCTGCTCGCGGACACGCCGTTCACGAGCAGGTCGGCGGCGTCCACATTCGTCACGCCCTCGCTGAAGGTGATGACCACGTTGGTCAGATAAAACACCTCGCCCGGCACAGGCACGGCACCGGCCAGGCGCGGCGCGACGACCGCAAAATCCGCCAGGAAGGAATACAACTGCGCGTTGAATCCGAAGTCGCTGCTCGTGCTGAGATTTTCATTCAACGCGTGGACGGCGAGGACATTCATGCCGCTGACCAGCCGCTGGGCCGCGTTGTTCGAGAGGGCATAGACCACGTAGCTCGCGCCGACATTGCCCGGCTCGGCGGACGCGCCGATGGAGATGCCGTTGAAGGGCGTGCTGCCGGCGGCCACATTCACGCGCAGCACTTCCACGCCGTTAATCGAGGCGATGAAACCGTCGTCGCTCTGCGCGTTCAGCAGCAGGTTCGTCACCGCGCCGGCGTTCGGCACGGTGAATTCCTGACGCAAATAAATGCTGCTGTAGTTCGAGCGCATATCGGTGAGGTGCGTGCCGAAAATGCCGCGCGCGAAGTTCGTGTAGGGATCGCCGTAGAAGAACGGCGCGGCGGAATTGCTCCAGCCTGCATCATCATAGGCGAGATGCCGCCACGCGTTCGTCGGATTGGAAGCCTCCGCCGTGCCCTTGATGAAATGCCAGACCGAGTTCGACTGGATGAAGGTGGTGCGCGAATCGAGGATGAAGCTCCACGAGTTGCCCGCCGCCGTGCGGACGAAGCTGTTCGGAAGATCCGCGAAGTCCACGATGTCATGATTCGTGACCCACGAGACGGTGAGCGTGCCGGACGGTGGCTGCGCGACCTGGAAGAGATAGTTCGATCCGCCGCCGCTGAAGGCCAGGGCCGGCACGCC
>JBBQYK010000052.1:0-17020 GCA_038208765.1 Verrucomicrobiota bacterium | reverse complement strand
GCGCGATCCGTTTCCAGAATCTTGTCCATCTTCACCGTACACATCACGACGCAATCGGTGGAGGGCAGACTGCCGCCGCTCAGTCCCGTGCCCGAGCCGCGCGTGACGATGGCGGTGCGCGTGCGATTGGCCCACTTCAGGATTTCCGAAACCTGCGCCGTAGTGGTCACGAAGATGACGGCACCCGGCATCTGTAGCAGCGCCGCCGTGCCGTCGAACGAATACGAGATCAAGTCTTCGCGGCTCGTGAGGACGTTCGCCGCGCCCACGACCGCGCGCAGTTCGGAGAGAAGTTGTTCGGACAGTGCCATGCTTGCCGCGCAGGATGAGTGAAGCGCGCGAAAGGGGTCAAGGGTTGTGGGGCCGGCATCCTGTCCGCCGCTGGGCGCGACGCAAGGAGTAGTGGGACCGGCGCCCTCGCCGGTCAGGAGTCTCGCAGGCGCCCTCGCCTGTCGTTCTGCGGGCGGGGCGCCCGCGCGACTGACGACAGCCGGGGGCGGCTGTCCCACTACCAAGAACAGTGTTCGGATGCGCCCCGTCGCGCTTGCGTAACGCGCGCCGATGCCGAGCGCGCGTTCATAACCACCTAGACGACCTTCGTGCCGAACCGCTCCTCCAAGGTCCAAAGTCCAAGTTCGTATTCGACAGCGCCCGACCTTGGGCCTCGGACATTGGACATTGGACATCAGCCCCCTCCCTCGCCACACTGCGCCCGTCCAAAATGACCACGGCCAACAAAGTCACCATCTGCCGCATCCTGCTCGTCCCGTTTTTCATCGTCGCGGTGATTTATTACGTGAAGACCGGCGTGGAGTTTTATCGCTGGCTGGGCATCGGCTGCTTCGCGGTCGCGGCGATCAGCGACGGCATCGACGGCTTCATCGCGCGCCATTACAACCAATTGAGCGAACTGGGCACCATCCTTGATCCGCTGGCCGACAAGCTTCTGCTCGTCTCCGGCATCGTGCTGCTCTCGCTGCGCAACGAGCCGCATCTCGCGCCCATTCCCGTGTGGCTGACCGTCACCGTGCTGAGTCGCGACGTTCTCCTGCTGCTGGGTTTCGCGCTGATTCATTTCGTAGCGGGGGGCATGAAGATCAAACCTCTCCTCCTCAGCAAAGTGGCGACGGTGCTGCAAATGGCCGCCGTCCTCTGGGCGCTGTTCAAGTTCGACGCGCGCTGGCAGTATGGCATCTGCATCGGCGCGGCGGTGCTCACGGGCCTGTCGGGACTGCTCTACACGTTTTACGGAATGAGATTGCTGGCGAAACATCCGTCGAGTTCGCCGAAGTTGGATGAGCGTGATCCGCAGTAGAGTTTTTTTTCTTAATCTTAATCCTGTTCTTACTCCCCCCTCTCGGTTGCCAAACCTGGAAAATCACGAGCAGGATTAGGATTAAGAATAAGATGAATCACTCGCCGTTTGTCTTTCCCGCCTCGGTCGTGTAACTCGTTCCGCACAACGATGCGCCACACCGCCACCGAAATTGTCCGCCGCCTGCGACACGCCGGCTACGAAGCCTACTGGGCCGGCGGCTGCGTGCGCGATGCGTTGCTCGGACGCGAGCCGCACGACTACGACGTGGCGACCAACGCCACGCCCGATCAGATCGAGGCGCTTTTCTCGCACACGATTCCCGTCGGCAAACAGTTCGGTGTGATCGTCGTGCTGGAAGGCGGGCATCAGTTCCAAGTCGCGACTTTCCGCGCAGAAGAAAATTACCAAGACGGGCGACGCCCCGGCACCGTGCGTTTCAGCCACGCGCGCGAGGACGCCGTCCGCCGCGACTTCACGGTCAATGCGCTGTTCTACGATCCCATCACCGAGCAGGTGCATGACTGGGTGGGCGGCGAAAAAGATTTACGCGCCCGGCTCATCCGCACCGTCGGCTCGCCGGATGAACGCTTCGCGGAAGATCATCTGCGCCTGCTGCGCGCGATCCGTTTCGCCGCGCAACTCGGCTTCGACATCGAGGCGCAGACGATGGCCGCCGTGCAGAAGCACGCGGAGAAAATCAAACTCACGAGCGCCGAGCGCATTCGCGATGAGTTGATCAAACTGTTCGCCCCCCCGCACGCCGCGCGCGGGTTGACGCTGCTGCACGAAAGTGGACTGATGCCGCATGTCTTTCCTGAGCTGGTGCCGACGCTGACGTGCGATCAGTCGCCCGACTATCATCCCGAAGGCACGGTGTTCAACCACATCGGGTTGATGCTGGGGAATCTGCCGACGGCGCAACGCACAGCCATGTCCGATGAAACCCCGGCGGCGGGGACGGACTGCGGACCAGGCTGTCCGCAACTCCTGCAGTCACTCGCCTGGTCAGCCTTGCTGCACGACATCGCCAAGCCCGTCACGGCTACGCGCGGCGAGGACGGCTCGATCCATTTTTACACGCACGAGAAGGTCGGGGCGGACATGGCCGAAGTCATTCTCCAGCGCCTGAAATTTCCCCGCCGTCAGACGGATGAAATCGTCGCCGCCGTGCGCCATCACATGCAGTTCAAGGACGCGCCCCAGATGCGGAAGAACACACTGCGCCGGATGCTCCTGCGCGAAACCTTCCCGCTCGAACTCGCGTTGCATCGCCTTGATTGCCTCGGCTCGCACCGGCAACTGGACATTTACGATTTCCTCGTCGCGCAACAGGCGCAGATGGAGGAACAGCCGCATCTCCATCCGCCGCTGCTCACCGGCGCGGACGTGATCGCGCTCGGCATGAAGCCCGGCCCGGCGCTCGGCGCGCTGCTGCATGAACTGCGCGATCACCAACTCGCGGATGAATTGAAGACAGCGGAGGAGGCGCGGACGTGGGTGAAGGAGAAACTGCGGACATCTTGATCGACAGGAACAGGATAGGGTAGGAGCAAAGGATAGAACCTTGCCCCTCCCTCCGAATCGAACAGGCGGATCTGCCGCATCCGGCTCTTCAGTCAGTGGGTCGTATTCTTACGATTGTCCGCTTCCAGTCACCCTACGACTCTTCGCCGCAGGGAAACGGACTTCCACCGTTCTGTCTGCGCGCCTTCTCAGGCGCACTGGAAGAGCCGTCCCGGCTGCCCCCAACTACTTCGGCTTCGTCTCCTTCGCCGCGTCCGCCGCGCGCCAGAGGTACCACGCCGCCACCGTGCGATGTGGACGCCAGCGTTCGCCATGGGCCAGCAGTTCCTTGGGCTTCGGCATCTCGTCCAAGCCATACGCGATGCGAAAACCATTCCGCACACCGAAGTCATCCACCGGCAAAACGTCCGGCCGGCCCAACTGAAAAATCAGCAGCATCTCCACCGTCCACGGCCCCACTCCGCGCACCGCCGTCAGCCGTTCGATGATTTCTGCGTCCGAAAGTTTCGCGATGATGTGCGAGGACGGCACCGTGCCGTCCAGCGACTTCGCCGCCAGGTCGCGCAGCGCGGCGATCTTCGCGAAGGAAAAACCGGCGGCACGAATGGCCTCGTCCTTCACGCTGGCGAGGTCTTCCGGGCGCGGAAACTTTCTGCCCGGAAACAATTTGATGAAGCGCGTGAGAATCGTGTTCGCCGCCGTGCCGTTCAACTGCTGGTGCGCGATGGCCTGGACCAGCGATTGAAAAGGCGTGCGCGACTTCTCCGGCACGAGACCGCACGGCCCGTGCGCGCGGATGATCCGGCGCATCACCGGGTCGGATTTGGAAAGATGTTGGATGGCCTCGGCGCTCATAAATTTTGGCGGCGGCCATTGAGGCGAAAACTCCGCCACCACGCAACAGCTCCCGCGAGTCGTCACAGGGCAGACGCATCTAACCCTGCGCGGCCAGCAGTCTCCTCATTCCCCTGACCTCCATTCCTCTGACTTCATTCCACCGGACGACCTTTGGGCGTGGGACAAAGTCAGAGGAATGGAGGTCAGGGGAATGAAGACCGCCTTTTTACGGGATTTTTTAATGCGGCGGCCCTGCGAGTCGTTACAGCCCGCAAAGAATCTCCAGCCCGGCTCACGACGAGCCATTGCGCCGGCAAAGTCGTTCGCTATCCTCGCGCCATGCAATTGTCTGTTTCGCGCCGCTGCATTTTTCTGTTTGCGCTGCTGGCTCCGCTCGCGCTGCCGGCCGCCGAGGCGGACCTGAATGCCGTCACTTCCGCCGGTGCGACGGATGACGCGGCGACCGCGATTCGAAAATTTCGCGCGGCGCCCGGAATGAAGATCGAACTCTTCGCCGCCGAACCGATGCTGCAAAACGTCGTCAGCTTCGCCTTCGATGAACACGGGCGCTGCTACGTGGTGGAGTCGAATCGTCGGCGCAGTTCCGTGTTCGATATACGCGGGCTGGGCGAGTGGCTGGATGCGGATTTCTCGTTCCGCACCGTCGAGGATCGCGCGAACTTTTTCCGCACCACGCTCTCCTCCACCAATTCCCAGCTCCCGGATTTCCTGAAAGCCAAACGCGGCCTGCTCTCCGACCACAACCGCGACGGCACCGTGGACTGGCACGATCTCGAAGCGCAATCCGAACGCATCCGCCTGCTCGTGGACACGAACGCCGATGGTCGCGCTGACTCGGCCACGGTGCTCGCGGAAGGCTTCGATGGCCTCACCAGCGGCGTGGCAGCGGGCGTCCTCGCGCGCAAAGGGGAGGTGTGGTTCACCTGCATTCCCGACCTGTGGAAAATGTCGAGTGACGAACTGCGAAGGACGAAGGGCGTGCCGAACCTAGCCGCGCCGATTAATCCACACGTTCGTCATTCGTCATTCGCCATTAGTAATTTACTGAGCGGTTTCGGCGTTCACATCGCCTTCGGTGGCCACGACATGCACGGGTTGAAGATGGGTCCCGACGGCAAAATCTATTTCTCCATCGCCGATCGCGGCACGGGCACGAACCTCTGGGACAAGATCGTGGACAAGTGGCCGGGACTCACGATGGAGGCGCTCGCCGATTCCGGCGCGGTGTTCCGCTGCAATCAGGACGGGACGGAGTTTGAAGTCGTCTGCATCGGCCTGCGCAATCCGCAGGAACTCGCGTTCGACGAGTTCGGCAATCTCTTCACCGGCGAGAACAACGCCGACGGCGGCGACAAGGCGCGGTGGATTCACGTCGTCGAGGGCGCGGACTACGGCTGGCGCATCGGCTGGCAATGGTTGCCCAAACTGGGCGCGTGGAATTCCGAGATGCTCTGGGGCCTGGCCGGCACGAACACCTCGGCGTATTACCTGCCGCCCGTCGCGCACATCGGCGCGGGTCCGGCGGGCATCGCATATTATCCCGGCACGGGATTGCCCGCGCGCTACGACCGGCATTTCTTCATGTGCGATTTTCGGGGCGGCCCGAACAGCGTGGTGCGCGCGTTCGCGTTGCGGCCCAAGGGCGCGAGCTTTGAGGCCTACGACGAAAGCGAATTCCTCACCGGCCCGCTCTGCACCGACGTGGACTTCGGCGTGGACGGCGCCGTCTATGTCAGTGACTGGGTGAAAGGCTGGGACAAGACCGACAAGGGCCGCATCTACCGCGTCTTCGATCCCACGCTCGCGAACGATCCCGCCATGCTCGAAGTGAAGAAACTGTTGGGCGATGGAATGGAAAGACAATCAGATGCCGCCCTTGGAAAGCTTCTCGACCATCGCGACATGCGTGTCCGCCTGGAGGCGCAGTGGGAACTGGCAGCGAGGGCTATGTCCAAAAGCAGTGCTTACGATGAACTGATGAGTAGGTCATCCCCGCGACGGACGAATTCATTGTCAAAGCTCCACTGCATTTGGGCGTTCGGGCAGATTGCGAGAGAACAGAGCAAGCCCGCAGGGAATCGAATTCCCCGGCGTGGTGTGAGCGCACGACTTCAACTCGCCATTCTGGCCGGGGGCAAAACTCCATGGAGCGCAAACGCGATTAAACTTCATGGTGAAACAGAACATTCGGTTGTTTGGGGCAAGGAATTGGTGACCAGTCTAAACCCGCACGATCAGTTGTTAGCGATTCAAGGTTTGAGTTACGTCGCGCGAAATTCTCAGAACTCACAAAACTGGAAGTCGTTCAGCACGAACGCGGGCAGCACCTTGCTTGAAGTGCTTCGCCGCAACCAGAATCAAGACCCGTACCTTGGCCACGCCGCCGTGCTCGCGCTGGCGCGCATTGGCGATGTGCCAGCGTTGCTCGCGGCGGCCAAGGATGAATCGCCTGCCGTGCGGATGGGCGTGTGCCTCGCCTTGCGCCGACTGCAACGTCCCGAGGTTGCGCAGTTTCTGAACGACGCCGATCCGCAAATCGCGCTCGAAGCCGCCCGCGCGATTTACGACGCGCCGATTCCTGAGGCGCTGAACGCGCTGGCCGATGTGCCCCCGGCGTCCCGCCGGGTGGGAGCGTTAGAACCCGGCGGGACGCCGGGGGCACTGCTGCGCCGCATCCTCAACGCCAACTTCCGGCTCGGCGGCGCGGAGCACGCGCAGCGGCTCGCGCAGTTCGCGGCGAGCGATGCGCCGGAGGCGTTGCGCGTGGAAGCTCTTGAACTGCTCGCGCTCTGGCCGAAGCCGCCGGGCCGCGACCGCCTCGTGGGCCTGTGGCGTCCCCTGCCGTCGCGCGAGGGCGGCGTGGCGGCGGCGGCGTTGCAACCCGTGCTGGCCCAAATCAAAAGCAGCGCGCCCGCGCCGGTGAAGCTGGCGCTGGCGAAGACCACGAGCGCGCTGGGCCTGGAAAGCAGCGAAAGCACGACCGCCCCGAGTGGTTCGGAAAAGCTGGCGCAACTAGCCGCCAAATTGGAGCGCGGTTCACTCACGGAAAAGCAAACCGCCCTTGCCAATCTCGCGACGCTGGAAGACGCGGGTGCGGCAAAACTTCTCGGCGAGTGGTTGGACAAACTCATCGCGGGCGGCGTGGCGAAGGAGTTGCAACTCGATGTGCTGGAGGCGGCGCAAGGAAGCAAGAGCCTCCTCGCGTTGGCACCGACCAAGGAAAAGCTGGCGAAGTTCGAGTCCGCGCGCGACGCGAAAGACGCGATGGCGAAATGGCGCGAGTGCCTTTACGGCGGCAACGCGGAGGAAGGTAAGAAGACGTTCATCGAGCGCCAGGACGCGGCGTGTTTCCGCTGCCACAAAATCAACGGCGAGGGCGGCGAAGTCGGCCCGGAGATGGCGGGACTCGGCGCGAAGCAGTCGCGCGAACAGCTTCTCGATTCCATTCTCTTCCCGAACAAGACCATTGCGCCCGGCTTCGAGTCCGTGCTGGTCACGTTGAAGAACGGTGCGAGCTACGCGGGGATGCTGAAGTCCGAGACCGACGCGGAGATGATCATCAATTCCCCGGAGGACGGCTTGCTCACCGTGAAGAAAGCCGACGTGAAGTCGCGCGACCGCGGCCTGTCCTCGATGCCGGAGGAGTTGGGGAACATTCTCTCGAAGTCGGATGTGCGGAACTTGATCGAGTTTCTCTCCACGTTGAAATGAGCGGCGAACTGGGAAAAGCGGCGCTCAAGCGACCGCACTCCAAACGCTGCCGCGCAGCATCCAACGCCTCGTGACTCGCGAAGCGTTTGGAGTGCGGTCGCTTTAGCGCCGCTTTCTGAAACGCCCTGACAACAGCCATGCCTACCCGCCCACGAGTTAAAATCTGCTGCATCAAATCTCCGGCGGAGGCGGCATTGGCGATCTCGTGTGGCACTTCCGCGCTTGGCCTCGTGTCCGCCATGCCGAGCGGGCCAGGCGTGATTGGCGAGGAGACGATTGCGCGCATTACCGCCACCGTGCCGCCGCCCATCGCCACGTTTCTGCTGACCAGCGCGCACGAACCGGAAGCCATCATCGCACAACAGCGACGCTGCCGGACGAGCACGCTGCAACCCTGCGATCATCTGCCCGTGACGGTTTATCCACGACTGCGCGAGGCGTTGCCCGGCATCGCGCTGGTGCAGGTCGTGCATGTGGTGGACGAGCGTTCGGTGGAGTACGCGCTCGCGGCGGCGGAACATGTGGACGCGCTGCTGCTGGACTCGGGAAATCTCTCGCTCGCCGTGAAACAGCTCGGCGGCACCGGCCGCACCCACGACTGGACGTTGAGCCGGCGCATCCGCGACGCCATCTGCATCCCGCTTTTTCTCGCGGGCGGACTGACGCCGGCAAATGTCGCCGCCGCCATCGCCGCCGTGGAACCCTTCGGTCTCGACTTGTGCTGCAACGTCCGTACGAACGACGAGCTCGATCCCGCGAAGCTCCGCGCCTTCTTCGCCGCTCTCCCGCTGGAGGCATCTTGCCACTGTTGTCGTTGAGCCTCGGCAATGGCTTTTGGTCGCGGAGCGACCGCAGGAAATTAGCCCGGCACGCAGTGCCGGGTGGGCGATGGGAAAGTGTTTTCGTCCGGCGGGACGGCGGAACTCCGGCGTCCTTTCAGGACGCACCCAGGGTCGAATCCCAAACCAGACACTTCGTGTCTGGCTAATTCCCTGGGCCGCTTCGCGGCTGGGCAAGCAACAGTGGCAAGATGCGCCCCGTCCTCCCGCGTCACCGGAAATTCACTGGCCTCTGACGACCGAAACTGGCAGCGTTTCGGCCCTCAACCCGGCTTATCAGAAATCAAGCCGCGTCTTTATGGCGCGGTAGTTGACCTATGAAAACAATACTTCGCTTCCTGCTCGGCTCCTTCATCCTCTTTATCTTGCTGGCCCCCAGTCCGCGTGGGCGCGCGGCCGCACTCACTTGGGACGGCAACGCGAACGGCTTTTGGACCAACGCCGCCAACTGGACGCCCGGCTTTCGTCCGACGAATGGCGACTCCTTGTTCTTCCCCGACGGCCCGGCGCAAGTGCTCACGACCAATGCCGGCACCTCCGGCGTGGCGACGAACTTTCGCGCCCTCACCTTCAGCGGCTCGAATTACTTCCTGTTCAGCCCGCCGCTGTCATTGACGAACGGACTGACGAACGCGGCGGGCATCGAGGCCACGAACACGATCATCGCGCGGATCACGGCGCGCTCGAACCAGACGTGGCGGGTCGCTGGGCAATCCATCCTGGTTCTGAGGAGCAACGTGAACTTTACCAACGTGACGCTCACGGTGGCGGCGGAAGGCGTTCTGCAAATCAACGGGACGGTGTCCGCGACCACGGGCGGAACATTGAACAAGACCAACAACGGACGGCTGGAATTGAACAGCATTGCCTCCGTGGCGCAGGTCAACGCGCAGGACGGAACACTCGAAGTGAACGGCGTGCTCACCGGCGCACTCACGGTGAATGCCGGCGCGACGTTGCAAGGCACGGGCAGCGTGCCGGCATTTGTCGCGTCCGGCATTGTGCATCCGAGCGGGTTTGGGGTCCGTACTTTGACGGTGCCGAGCGGCGCGGCGGTGTTCAATGCCGGCTCCTCGTTCCGTGTAAACGTGGACGGCACCGGGACCAATTACACACAACTGCGCGTCGCCACGCCGCCGACGATCACGGGCGCGACGTTCCTGATCTTCCTCGGCTACAATCCACTGCTGGGAGACTCCTTTGTCATCATCACCAACACGGGCGCGGGCGCGTTCACCACCACGTTCAACGGACGTCCCGAAGGCGCGACGCAAACCGTGAACAACGTGCAGTTCCGCATCAGCTACGTGGGCGGCAGCGGCAATGACGTGACGCTGACGGTGGTGGGTTTCACCGCCAACGCGACCACGGCGATCTGGGATGGAGCGGGAGCCAACAATCTGTGGCTGAACAGCACGAACTGGTCGAACAACGTCGCGCCGGGCGGCGGCCAGAATTTGCTGTTCCCGTCCGGCGCGGCGCAGTTGGTGAACAGCAACAACTTCCCGAGCGGATCCACTTTTAACGGCGTGACGTTTCTCGCCGCCGGCTACGAAATCACCGGCAATCCCCTCACGCTGCTCGGCGGCATCGAAGCTTCGCATTCTTCCGGGCTGGTTCAGTTCCGGCCGAACACCACGTTCTCCGGGCCGCAGACGATCACGCTGAATGATCCCTCGGCCTCGCTCAACCTTGGTGCCTTCGGCAGCACGTTGAACCTCAATGGAATGCTGACGTTGGCCGGTTTTGGGCAGATGACGTTGAGTGGCAACGTCAATGGCACGGGAGGACTGGAAGTCGATATTTTTGCGACCCTCTCGGGAAGCAACAGCTACAGCGGAGTGACCCACGTCACCGGCGCACTGGCCCTGGAAAACTCACGCGCGCTCGGCGCGACCACGGCCTTGGACGATACGTTGGTGGACGGCTCCCTCGTCATTAGATTGCCGATGACTAACGCGGAACCGCTTCGCCTGGCGGGCACTCTGGACAGCACGGTCAACTACACCTGGAGCGCACCGCTCACCATTCTGGGTTCATCTGCGGTAATTGGATTGAACGGCGGCATCACTGGAATTTTCAGCGCGCCCATCAGCGGCACCAATGTCCTTATCAGCCACCTCGACACCGGCACGCTGATTTTGTCAGCCAGCAACAGCGTCAGCGGCACGCTCATTCAGGGCGGTGGAAACCTGTTTGTGAACGGCGCGGCGCTGGGCCTGAATGTGGATCAGAACTCCGGCGTGCTAGGCGGCACTGGCGAAGTGGCAAACATCACGTCCTCGCTCAACGGCATCGTGCGGGCCGGCCAGAACCGCAACGGCACGCTCACCTGCTCCAACTTCACGGTCACTGCGAGCAGTCCGGTGTTTTACGTCGAGGTGTCGGCGGGGGTTCACAACCAGTTGCGCACGCGCGGCAACGTGCAATTGAACGGCGATCTCTTCGTGTCCACGGTGTTCAACCCTCCCGTCGGAGTGCCCTTCATCATCATCAACAACGAAAGCCCCAACCCCGTGCTCGGCACTTTCCTCGCGCTGCCGGAGGGATCGAGCCTCACCTTCGCCAGTCTCACCTATCGCGTCAGCTACGCGGGCGGCGATGGCAATGACGTGACGTTGGAATTGATCGGCGTGGTGGCTTCGGGCGTGACGCGTCTGTGGGACGCGGGCGGCGCGAACAATTTCTGGAGCAACCGCACGAACTGGTCGGGCGACACGCTGCCCGAGGCCGGCGATGCGATCCTGTTCCCGGCCAATCTCGGCGCGGCGGATTTCCTGACCACGAACGATCTGCCGCCGGGAATTGTTTTCGACCAGTTGATCGTCCGCGATGGCACCGGCGGCTCCGGCACGGTGCTGCGCGGCAACGCCATCGGACTGCTCAATGGCGTTCTGGCGACCAACACCAGCAGCGCGTTTCAGGTGAACCTGCCGCTGCAACTTTCCGGCGCGCAGACCTTCGCGCTGTCCGTGCCGCCTTTCACGTTCAGCGAACCCATCGCGCTGGATGGCAGCCTGACCTTCGGTGGCGATTCCAATGTCACCGTCAACGTCACCGGCGAGATTTCCGGCCCGGGCGGCCTCGTGAAGACCTGTCCCGGCGGACTCACCTTGAGCGGGGACAACGGCTTCGCGGGCGCGGTGCAAATTCTGAACGGCAGCCTGACGGTGGGCCAGCCGAAGGCGCTCGGCCTGATCGGAGGCGGCACCTTCATGAGCGCGGGCACCACGCTGCTCTTAAATTTTACCGGCGAGTTGGAGGAAACTTTTCTCAGCCTCGCCGGCCAGCTCTCGATCACCACCACGAACGTGATTCGCGGCCAGGTCGAGTTGCCGAACAGCAGCACTTCGTTCAACGCCGGGGCGGGCCGGCAGTTGACGCTGGCGGGAATTTTGACGGGGGCGGGCAGTCCGCTTTTCCAGGGGGGCGGCACCTTCATCATCACGGGCACGAACGATTGCGCGGGCGAAACCCTCGTGCAGAACAGCGCGCTGTTCGTGAATGGGCGCAGCACCACGGGCGACCTGAGCGTGAACAGCGCGGGCGTGCTGGGCGGCACCGGCGTGGTAGGGCGCGTCTCCATCGGCAACACCGGCACGCTGAATCCGGGCGCGAGTCCCGGCGTGCTGTCGTCGGGCAATGTGTCGCTGTTCAGCAGTTCCACTCTTCTTATGGAACTCAACGGCGTGAATCCCGGCACGCAATACGACCAGATGAACGTCACCGGCACGGTCAGCCTTTCCGGCGGCATGTTGGCCCTGGCCTTGGGCTTCACGCCCATCATCGGCACGCCCTTCACGCTCATCGAGAACGATGGCGCGGACGCGGTGCTATCGCCGTTCGCCGGTTTGCCCGAAGGCGCGACGTTCCTGACCAATGGACTGACCTTCCGCATCAGCTATCTCGGTGGCACCGGCAATGACATGACCATCACGCGCGTGCTGGGAAACACGGGTGTGACGCGGGTCTGGGACGGCGGCGGCGCGAACGCGGCGTGGAATAATTCCGTGAACTGGGTCGGCGACGTCGCGCCGGTGGAAGGCGACAATCTGTTCTTCCCCGTGATCGCCGCGCGCAAGTCGAACACAAACAACTTCCCCGCCTTCTCTGGCTTCAACTCCATCATCATCGGCGACGGCAACTATCTGCTGGGCGGCGCCGGCGTCCTATTGAACGCCGGCTTGATCGCGACGAACGGCGGCAGTCCGGCGCTCAACGTGCCGGTGCAATTGAACGCCAGCCAGACGTTCCTCATTGCGGCGGGTTCCTCGCTGACCAGCACGGGCGGTTTTATCCTCGGCCCGCACACGCTCACGATTTCCGCGGAGGGTTCACTACTGGTTTCGGGACCAATCAGCGGCGCGGGTGGAATGATTAAATCAGGCGTGGGCCATCTCGTGCTGAGCGGCGCGAACAGCTACGCGGGCGTGACCGCGTTGCAATCCGGCGGCATCACCGTCAACACGTCGAACGCTTTGGGGAGCGCGGCGGGCGGCACGGTGGTGTCCGCAGGGGCGGCGATTTCTTTTTCGTCTGGCTTCGCGCTGGCCGAGCCGTTCGTGCTCGATGGAGTTTTTGCGAACTCCGCCTCATTGCAATTCAACGGCGGCACCAGCGTGCTCTCCGGTTCCATCACGTTGGGAGCAGATACGATCTCCTCGCAACTCAACGTGCAGGCCGGCGAGGTGCGCGTGAACGGCGTGATCTCCGGCGGCAGCCTGACGAAAGGTGGACTCGGGCGGCTCGTGTTGAATGCCAACAACACGCACACCAACCTGACCGAGATCGGCAACGGCACCCTGATCGTGAACGGCTCCCAGCCCGGGAGCACGGTGCAGCTCAACACCACCACCGTGTTCCTCGGCGGCACCGGCACGGTCGGGAGCGTCACGGCTTTCGGCGGCACCGTCAGCCCCGGCGCGGGTCCCGGCGTGCTGACCATCGCCGGCGCGCTCACCAACGGATTGAATTACACCAACCATTTTGAACTGAACGGTCCCCTGCCCGGCAGCGGCCACGATCAGTTGGTGGTCTTGGGGAATGTGTTCCTGAATGGCAGCGCGCTGCGGCTCACGCTCGGCTTCACGCCCGCGTTTGGCGACACCTTCATCGTGATCGACAATCAGGGACTCAATCCCATCACCGGCACCTTCGCCGGGCTACCGGAAGGATCGTTCATCACGAATGGCCCGACCGTGTTGCGCCTCACTTACCAGGGCGGCAGCGGCAATGACGTGATGCTGACACGCATCGCCGTGCCGACGGGCGTGACACGCGTGTGGGACGGCGGCGGCGCGGGTAACTTGTGGAGTACGGCGGCGAACTGGGCCGGCGATGTCGTCCCGCAGCCGGGCGACAACATCATCTTCCCCGATGGCGTCGCGAAGAATCCGATGTTTGATGCGGGGACGAACGTGGTGTTCAACACGCTGCTCCTGGGGCGCAATTACATTATCAACGTGAGCGTCGGCCACTCGCTGCGGCTGATTGCTGGAATGACGGCCACGAACCTCAGCGGCGTCGTGAGCCTCTTCATGCCCATCACTTTGGAGAACAGCCAGACGTGGACGGTGACGCGGCCCGGCGGGACGTTGCAGGTGCGGGCGTTGAATCTGAGCTTCGCGACCCTGACGCACGCGGGCGCGGGAAATCTTGAACTGCTCGGCGACATCAGCGGCAGCGGCGGACTCGTCGGCAATTCCTCGGCGGGCCTGTTCGTGGACGGCGCGAACACCTTCGACGGCACGGTGGTCGTGAATTCCGGCGCGCTCACCGTGCTTTCGTCCGGCGCGCTCGGCTCGACGCTCGGCGGAACCTTCATCGGCACGGCGGGACGCCTCTCGCTGGATTTGCCGCCCGGCGGATTCATCGGCGAATCGCTCACTCTGGCGGGACGCATGGACCTGGTCACGGGCCTCACGAATTCTTGGCACGGCTCCATCCTGCTGGCCGGCGCGCAGGCCGCGTTCGATACCGCGACGTTGGGACAGATTGAATTGAACGGCGTGATGGGCGGGGGCGGTTTTCAGACCCTGAATCTTGGCACGCTCGTCTTGAATGGCGCTGATGCTTTCACCGGCCCGGTGCGCGTCGGCGGCACCAGCCGCCTGCTCGTCAACAGCGGACACGCGGGCGTGACCTTCGTGCTCACGAACGGCGGACGGCTTGGTGGCACGGGCGTGGTGGGCGTGATCTCGGTGCCGGTCTGCACCGGTTGCGAAGTCCAGCCGGGACCGGCGAACGGGCCGGGCGTGCTGCATTCCGGCAACGTGAACCTCGGCCCGTCTTCGCGGCTGCGCGCGGAGATCAACGGCGTGCTGGCGGGCAGCGAGTACGATCAGCTCGACGTAACCGGCGTGATCACGATCACCAACGCGAGCCTCGTCGTGACGGCGGGCTTCAATCCCGGCACGGGCGTCAGCTTCACGCTGATCAACAACGACGGAGCCGAACCCATCGCCGGCATTTTTACCGGCCTCCCGCAGAACGCACTGCTCACGAGCGGCGCGGTCACCTTCCAGATCAGTTACACCGGCGGCGATGGCAACGACGTGGTGCTGACGCGCGTGACCGCCGCGCCTCCTTCGACGATTCAACCGCTCGTCCTGAGCAACGGCGTGCCGGTGTTGACCGGGATGGGAAATCCGAACGTGCCCTACGTGCTCGAAGCGACGACGAACTTGAATGTGCCGATTCCGTGGCAGCCGATTCTCACGAACACCTCGGATGGCGCGGGCGTGTATGAGTTCCTCGACTTCGGCTCGACGAATTTCCCGATGCGCTTCTACCGCGTACTCTCGCCGTGATGGAACCTCGTTGGCGACGGCACTCGATTTTCACGACGCCCCAACCGTCCAGAAAAGAAAACCGCCGGAGTCTCCTCCGGCGGTGGGTGTCTCAAATCTAAAGAACCTGATCAGTAGGCCGCCTGCGCGCCCTTGATGTTGCGCTTGGGCATCCAGGGCATGAGCGCACGGAGCTTCGCGCCGGTTTTCTCGATGCCGTGCTGTTCGCTCTTCTTCAGCAGCGCGTTGTACTTCTTGTAGCCGGTCTGGTATTCCTTCACCCAGGCCTTGGCGAACTTGCCGTCCTGAATGTCCTTGAGCGCCTGCTTCATGCGCTTCTTCACGCTGGCGTCGATGATCTTCGGGCCCACGGTCACGTCGCCCCACTTCGCAGTCTCAGAGATCGAGAAGCGCATTCCGGCAATGCCCTTTTCGTTCATCAGATCGACGATGAGCTTCAACTCGTGCAAGCACTCGAAGTACGCCATCTCCGGCGAGTAGCCGGCTTCGACGAGCACTTCAAAGCCTGCCTGCACCAGTGCGGTCGTGCCGCCGCAGAGCACGGTCTGTTCGCCGAACAAATCCGTCTCGGTCTCTTCCTTGAAGCTGGTCTCGAGGACGCCCGCGCGCGCGCCGCCGATGCCCTTGGCCCAGGCGAGCGCAATCTTCTTCGCGTCCTTGCCGGGGTTTTGATAGATGCCAATCAGCGCGGGCACGCCTTTGCCTTCGGTGAACTGGCGGCGCACGATGTGGCCTGGCCCCTTGGGCGCGACGAGAATCACGTTCACATCCTTCGGCGGGACCACGGTTTTGAAATGGATGGCGAAGCCGTGCGAGAAGAGCAGCGTCTTGCCCTTCTTCAGGTTCGGCTTGATGTCCTTCTCGTAGCAGGCGGCCTGCTTCGTGTCCGGCAGCGCGACGAAGATCACATCGGCGCGGCGCACGGCCTCAGCAGTCGTCACGACCTCGAAGCCCTTTTCCTTCGCGACCGGAATGGATTTCGAGCCTTCGTAAAGGCCGATGATGACGTTCATCCCGCTCTCCTTGAGGTTCAGCGCGTGGGCGTGGCCCTGCGAGCCGAAGCCGAGGACGGCCAGGGTTTTGTTTTTCAACACGCCGAGATCGGCGTCCTTGTCGGTATAGACTTTTGCCATAAATGTTTTGTTTTGAGATTTGGAACTCACGAACTCAGGAACGGAGAAAAGTCAGCATGTCTTTTCCTGAGTTCCTGAGTTCCAAATTGATTTCATTTCCGCGCCATCGCGACCTTGCCGGTGCGGGTCAGTTCGGAAATGCCGAAGCTGGTCATCAGGTGCAGGAACTTCTCCACCTTGCTTTCGTTGCCGGTAATTTCCACGGTCAGGCTCTTGGGCTGCACGTCCACGATCTTCGCGCGGAAGATGTCGGTGATCTGCATGACCTCGGCGCGGGACTTGGAATCGACGCCCACCTTCACGAGCACCAACTCGCGGTCCACGAATTCGCCCTCGGCGAAATCCTGGACTTCGAGGACGTTCACGAGCTTCTTCAACTGCTTGACGATCTGCTCGATGGTCGCGGCGTCACCGCGCGTGACGATGGTCATGCGCGAGGTGTCGGCGTCCTGGGTGGGCGCGACGTTCAGCGTGTCGATGTTGTAGCCGCGGCCGCTGAACAGTCCGGACACGCGCGTGAGCACGCCGAACTTGTTCTCCACCAGAATCGAAATTGTGTGTCGCATAAATTAAAAATCCCGCGTCCTTGTGGAACGGCGGGCGGCTTTCGGGCAATGAGTCCGGGCCGCCGTTCAGAGAACGACGACTACGAAAACGCTGGCCAGAAAATTCATCGGGCGCGGAAGCTAGGAAAAGGGTTGAAGTGGGTCAACAGGTTTTTCCTTGCGATGCGTGGGTAGCGGCGTGTCGGGAGTGCCGGGCCCTATGATTGGACAAAAAAATAGCGGCGGGGTCACCAAAAGCCGCATCAGCACCGCAACGCGCGGT
>JBBQYK010000051.1:0-17033 GCA_038208765.1 Verrucomicrobiota bacterium | reverse complement strand
TGAACATCGCCTTCGGCGGCACGCTCATCGTGGACATTCCGCTGCAAATCCCCGGCGCCATTGAGCACCGCCGCAGTGATCGCAAGAACGACCTCGTGCATGATGCGGAATTGACGCGTGGTTCGCTGCTCGCCAGTATCGCCCGCGATCAAAGGCTGGGGATGAACAGTTCGCACCATCAGGCCATCGACAAACTGGCGGAGCCGTTTGTCGTGACGGCGCGCAGCCGGGATGGCGTGATTGAAGGCATCGAGTTGAAAAAAGAGGCCTCGCGCGCCCTGCCGTATTTTCTGGCGGTGCAGTTCCATCCCGAGCGGCTGTTCGCACGGCATGAGGAGCACCTGCGGCTGTTCCAGACCTTTGTCCGCGCCTGCGCCGGACGGCATAAAAAAGTATGAACCCAAAAGTCCTGATCGTGGACGACGAAGCCGTCATCCGCGAGTTCGTCAAAATCTATCTCGAAGGCATCGGCTACGAAGTGACCGAGGCCGCCGACGGCGCGGCGCTGAAAAATTTTTACGGCGGCGCGCAGCCGGACGTGGTGCTGCTCGACTTGAAGCTCCCCGACGCCGACGGCCTCACGCTGCTCCCGCAGATGAAGAAGAACTGGCCGGAGGCCGAGGTCATCGTGCTCACGGGTCATGGTTCGTTTGAAGCGGCGGTCGAGGCGACGAAGCGCGGCGCGTATCACTTTCAGCAGAAGCCGCTCGACGGCCCCACGCTCAAACTTCAGGTCGAGCGCGCGATGGAGCACAAGCAGATCAACGAGGAGAACAGCGCGCTCCGTCGGGCCATCTCGACCATGAGCGGCGGCGCGGCCCCGGTCTTCCAGAGCGCAGCGATGAAGAATGTCGTCCGCACCATCGAGCGCGTGGCCCCGAGCGATGTTTCCATTCTCATCACCGGCGAGAGTGGCACCGGCAAGGAAGTCATTGCCGATCTCATTCATTCGCTCAGCCCGCGCAACAAGGGTCCGAACATCAAGGTCAACTGCGCCGCGCTGCCGCGTGAACTGATCGAAAGCGAACTGTTCGGCTCGACCAAAGGCGCGTTTACGGGCGCGCAGGCGGACCGCGACGGGCTGTTCCGACAGGCCGAGGGCGGCACGCTGATGCTGGACGAACTTTCCGAAATGCCCATCGACACGCAGAGCAAACTGCTCCGCGTGCTTCAGGAAAAGGAAGTGCGCCCCGTCGGCGGCAAGAACAGCTACAAGATCGACTGCCGCGTGATCGCCGCCACGAACCGCGTGCCGCAGGACGCGATCAAGGACGGCAAGTTGCGCGAGGATTTGTTCTACCGCATCAGCGCCATCTCGGTGTTTCTCCCGCCGCTGCGGGACCGACGCGAGGACATTGTGCCGCTGGCGACCGCGTTTCTGAAACGCTTTGCCGCCCAGGCCAATCGTGTCATCACCGGCTTCTCGCCCGCCGCTGCGGAAATGATTCGCCGGCACGACTGGCCGGGCAATGTCCGCCAGCTTCAGAACGAAGTGCAGCGCGCCGTGCTCATGGCCGAGGGCAAGGTGATCGAGGACAGCGACCTGGCGATTCAAACCATCGAGACGCCCGCCGAGCAGGCGGCGACCAGCAGCCTCACGCTCATGGAAGCGATGGAGCGCAACACCATCGTGCAGATGCTCAAGGACACGCGCGGCAACAAGCTCGAAACCGCCAAGCGCCTCGGCATCGGCCGCCAGACGCTCTACAACAAGATCAAGGGCTACGGGATCGAGGCGTAGGTGGAAGTGGGTCGCAATGCGACCAAATCCATAGTGGGGCAGCCGTCCCGGCTGCCACCCAGTCCACGAGCCGTCCCGGCTGGTGTTCCTTCAGCCGGGACGGCCAAAGGACTGCGGCAAGGCGGGACGCCTGCCCCACTACGCGATAGTCGCGGTGCGACAAACCTTGGCATCTCAATGCTGGGAACCACTCAGTTCTCTGACCCCAATCCCTCGTTGCGCTGCGCCGCCTTTGCGCGATATTCGCGCGCATGACCGTGACCTTGGTCCTCCCCCAATTTCAGTTTTGGCCGCGCCTTCTTTTGTGGAGCGCACTGGTGTGGGGATTTTTCTGCGAGGCGCCCGCCGCGCAGCGCACCATCCTCGTGCCCACCAATACGGTCGTGCGCGTGATGGCAGCCAACGTCACGGGCGGCTCCCAGCAGTATGAGGATTTCGCCATCCGCATCTTCCAAGGACTCAAGCCGGACATCATCGCCATCCAAGAATTTAACTACCTCAGCGAGACCCCGGCGCAGTTGCGCTCCTTCGTGGACACGGCGTTCGGCACGAATTTTTATTTTTTCCGGGAGAGCGCGGCGGGCTACCAGATTCCCAACGGCATCATCAGCCGGTATCCGTTCGTGGCCACCGGCCAGTGGTCGGATGCGCTGGTGGCCAATCGTGGTTTCGCCTGGGCACGCCTTGATGTGCCGGGCACGAATGACCTCTACGTGGTGAGCGTGCATTTGAAGGCGAGCAGCAGCGACGCCAGCGTCCGCGCGGGTCAGGCCACGGCGTTGAAAAGTTTGATTCAATCCAATTTCCCCGCCAATGCGTGGGTCGTTCTCGCCGGCGACATGAACATCTACAGTTACGCCGAGGCGGCGATGACCACCTTCCGCACCTTCCTCAGCGCCACGCCCGTCCCGGCGGATCAATCGGGCAACACCAACACCAACAACGGGCGCAACGAGCCTTATGACCAGGTGCTGACCAGCGCCACGTTCACCACGAACATCACGCCCGTCGTCATCGGTGCGCAGAGTTTTGCCAACGGGCTGGTTTTTGATTCACGTTTGTATTCGCCTCTCAGCGCCGTGACGCCCGTCCAGTCCGCCGACTCCGGCCTCGCGCAACACATGGCCGTGATGAAGGACTTCCGCATTCACCACACCCTGACCAACACCGTGGAAGTGCCGCGCCCCGTGCTGGTGCAGACGAAGACCAATTTCTTCCGCTGGTCGGCCGTGCCGGGCATCACCTACACCGTCGAGCGCAGCACCTCCTTGACGAACTGGCAGGTGGCCACGCAGTTCACCGCTCTGACCACCAACCTTACTTTCACCAACCTGCTTTCGACCAACGCCTACCGCTTCTACCGCGTGAGCTATTGAGCGGGCGGTCGCCGCAAATACGTCATGGCCCGCGCCCGGCCTCTCCGCCACACTCGCTCCGCATGAGCCTCAGCCGGGTGTCCATCGTGGAAGACGACCAGCAGGCGCGCGAATCCCTCGCCGTCCTGTTCAACGGCACCGCCGGATTCCGCTGCGTTTCCACCCATCGCTCCACCGAAGATGCGTTGAAGAAACTTCCCGTAAACGACTGCGACGTGGTGCTGCTCGCAGATTTTTACTTCGTCTCCTCTGCCCACCAATGAGATTGTGGTGGAGGATGATGGATGTGGCATGGGCGAATCCGTCAGACGGGCGGGCGGCGGGAACGGGTTGCAGAATTTGAGGATCCGCTTGAGCGCATTGCACGGGAGCGCGGAGTTATTGTCGCGTGAAGGCGGTGGCACGCGCGTGAGGCTGCGCTTGTCCTTGTGAAGCAAGATGTTGCCGCAGCGCATCTTGGTCAAAGAATCCGAAAAACCTGTTGCACCGGAAAAAGTGTTTGCCTATGTTCCGCCTCCCCGTTCCTAGAACGGGGAATTTTTGTTCATTCGCGTGCCGGGAAAAGATGTCATCCGCATTGAAGGCGCACTGGTTGAAGTGCTGCGCGAGGCGACGTTGTTCCGGGTGGAACTGGCGAATGGGCACCGGTTGCTGGGACATGTTTCGTCGCGGCGTCGGGAAGAGGCCGCCGGTTTGAAACCGGGCGACAAGGTGAATTTGGAAATGACGCCTTTTGATTTCTCGAAAGGCCGAATCGTTTTAGAAGAAAGAAAAAAATGAAAGTTCGCGCGTCAGTCAAAAAACTTTGCGAAAACTGCAAAATCATCAAACGCGAAGGCGTCATCCGGGTGATTTGCACCAACCGCCGTCACAAGCAGCGGCAGGGCTAGTCCAACTTTAACCCACTCATCCAAGCAACATGGCACGCATCATTGGTGTAGAAATCCCCGGCGAGAAGCGCATCGACATTTCGCTCCGCTACATTTACGGCATCGGCCCGAAGAACGCGGTTGATATCCTCAAGGTGGCGGGCATTGACCCGAGCATCCGCGCGAAAGACCTCGACGAATCGCAGCTCTCCAAGATCGTTCACGCGATTCAAGAAGGGAAGTATGTCATCGAAGGTGACCTGCGCCGCGAACTGGGCATGAACCTCAAACGCTTGCAGGGCATCAAGTGCTACCGTGGCATCCGCCATCTCCGCAGCCTGCCCGTGCGCGGTCAACGCACCTCCACCAACGCCCGCACCCGCAAGGGGCCGCGCAAGACGGTCGGTGTGCAGCGCAGCCCAACCGCCAAGGCTGGTGTCACCTAGACCTGGGTTTGAGCGCGACTCTGAACGATTAACTTTTACTGAACATCATGGCTGAAGAAACTAAGAAGGCGGACGAGACCAAGAAAAAGCCCGCAGCAAAAAAGGACGGCGCGGAAAAGCCGGCCAAGGCTGCGGCTGGCGAAGGCGCTCCCGCGAAGGGTAAGAAGGCTGATGCCGCCGCTGCGGCTGCGGTCATTGATCCCGCTGCTCCTCCAGCGGTCGCGGCTCCCACCGCTGCTGAACTCCTCGGTGAAGATCCGAACGCGAAGAAGATCGTCAAGGTCAAGGGGGCCAAGAACATCACTTCTGGCGTGGCGAACATTCTGGCCACGTTCAACAACACTCAGGTTTCCATCACGGACATGCAGGGCAACGTGCTCGGCTGGTCCAGTGCCGGTCGCGTTGGTTTCAAAGGCTCGCGCAAGAGCACGGCCTTCGCCGCGCAGCAGGTCGCACAGGACGCCGCTCGTCAGGCGATGTCCCACGGGATGCGTGAAGTGGAAATCCGCGTGAAGGGTCCTGGCTCGGGTCGCGAGTCGGCGATTCGCGCGCTTCAGGCCATCGGCTTGGAAATCACGACCATCAAAGACGTGACGCCCATTCCCCACAACGGCTGCCGCCCGCGCAAGAAACGCCGCGTGTAGTTCTTAACTTTCAATTCAACTTTCATAACACATGGCTCGTTACACAGGTCCCCGTCTCCGCATCAGCCGCCGTTTTGGTTTGCCCATTTTCGGCCCGTCGAAATATCTCGAACGCCGCGATTACGGTCCCGGCATGCACGGTCCCAAGTCCGGCCGCCGCAAGGTCACCGACTACGGCCTCGGTCTGCTGGAGAAGCAGAAGATGCGCTATTACTACGGGCTGATGGAAAAGCAGTTCCGTGGCGTGTATGAAAAGGCGATCAGCCGCCGTGGCGTCACGGGCGAGATCATGCTCCAGATTCTGGAGACGCGCTTGGACAACGTGGTTTATCACATCGGTTTCGGTAACACCCGCGCTCAGGCCCGCCAGATGGTCTGCCACGGCCACGTCCGGGTGAACGGCCGCAAGGTCAGCATCCCGTCCTACGCCCTCAAGGTGAACGACGTGATCGAAGTCAAGGACACCACGGCCTCCAAGCAGATGGCGACGCGTTCGCTCGAAAGCTCGACCAGCCGCGTCGTCCCGGATTGGCTCATGCTCGACAAGACGGCGATGAAGGCCACGGTCATGCGCGTTCCGACGCGTGAGGAGATCAAGCCCATCGCGAACGAGCAGACCATCGTTGAATTTTATTCCCGCTAAGAAGAACCGGAGTGATGGAGCGGTGGAGTGACGGAGTGCTGTTCACTCTCAATCCTCCCACGTCTCATTACTCCAACAGCAGTTACACGGACGCACCCAGCGCGGGAATACAAACTGAGCGCGTCAGATTACAACTGTTGAAAAGGAAACTATGCCCGTTCGTTTAGGTCGTTTTGAAATGCCGAAGCGGTTGACCAAGGAAGAGTCAAACGCCACGTCCACCTTTGCCAAGTTCATTGCCGAACCGTTTGAAACGGGTTACGGCCACACGGTCGGCAATTCCCTGCGCCGCGTGCTCCTCAGCTCGCTCGAAGGCGCGGCCATCACGTCGGTGAAGATCGATGGCGCGCAGCACGAGTTCACCACGGTGGACGGCGTGGTCGAAGACGTGACCGACATCGTGCTGAACCTGAAGAAGGTCAAGTTCAAGGCCCACTCGCGCGACGAGCAGACCCTGCTGGTCTCCGTGAACAAAGAAGGCGTGGTCACCGCCGGCGACATCGAGCTGAACCAGAACATTGAGCTGGTCAACCCAGACCAGATCATCTGCACGCTCGACAAGAAGAAGAAATTTGAAATGGAACTCACGGTCAAGGTTGGCCGCGGTTTCCTCCCGGGCGACGAAAACAAGAAGCCCGACCAGTCCATCGGCGTCATCGCCATCGACTCGCTGTTCTCGCCCGTGACGCGGGTGCGTTACAGCGTCGAGAGCGCGCGGGTCGGTCAGCGCACGGACTATGACCGCCTGTTGGTGGAAATCTGGACCGATGGCCGCATCTCGCCCGATGACGCCCTCACCCAGGCGTCCGCAATTCTCCAGCATCACCTCGACGTGTTTGTCGGCTACGATAAGAACGCCGTCGAGTTTGAAGAAGCGGAACTGAAGCAGGACGACGACAAGTCCAAGCTCAAGAAGCTGCTCAACATGAGCGTGAACGAAATCGAGCTGAGCGTGCGCGCCGCGAACTGCCTCAACAACGCGAACATCACCACCGTGGGCCAGCTCGCGATGAAGACCGAGGCGGAGATGCTCAAGTACCGCAACTTCGGCAAGAAGTCCCTCAACGAAATTAAAGACAAGCTCCAGGCGCTTGGACTCAGCCTCGGGATGAACATCGATCCCGAATTGCTAGAAGCGCCCAAGGACGACAAAGCCGCCGTCGCGGCCTGATAATTATGCGCCACCTTAAACGAACCGCCAAACTCGGCCGCACCGGCACACATCGCAACGCGATGCTCGCCAACATGGTGTGCAGCCTCATCATTCACAAACGCATCCAGACCACGCTCGCGAAGGCCAAGGCCGCGCGTTCCGTGGCTGAGAAGATGGTCACACTCGGCAAGAGCGGCACCCTCGCCGACCGCCGTCTGGCCACGGGCCGCCTGCACAACGCCGACGCCGCGAAGATTCTCTTCACGGAAGTCGCGCCGATGTTCAAGAGCCGCCCCGGCGGCTACACGCGCATCATCCAGTTGGGCCAGCGCAACGGCGACGCCGCGCATCTCGCCATCCTCGAATGGGTGGACACCGCCGCTGAAGCCGCGCCGGTGGAAACGACTGACGAGAAGAAGAAGACTGAGGCCAAGGGCTCCGACACGAAAAAGGCCGGAGCTAAGAAGGCCAAGAAGGACGCCTGAGCCTTCCGACTCATTGTTCCATGAAAGCCCGTCCGCAAGGACGGGCTTTTTAATTGGAGCACCTGCTTCCAGCACGGCGCGTTCAGTTTTCAAAAAATCCATCGTGCCGTGCTGGAAGCCGGCGCTCCAGCCGGTCCAAGGCCAGCGGACAGCCCTTTTTGCTTCTGTTCAGGCTTTCGAGTTCTCCCTGTCGCTCATGCGAAAATTCATTCCCGACTGTTAGAGGCGCGCGTTCCGCTCAGGACATTGGTCGTGCGAAAGCGCCTTTCTCAAGTCAGGCACGACATCATGGGCTTGGCCCGCGTGCGAGCGCGGCGCTGGTGGTGTTTCAAGTCGCTGGTTCCGCTTCATGGGTTCACGGCGAGATCACCCGGTAGAAGCGGTTCGTGCTCGTGAGCGGGTCTTGAACGGGAATCACCGTGGGACTGCCGGGCGCGGGGTGCGTGTTGAGCGTGGTCCACGCACCCGGGTCCACTTTGGATTTGTGCTGCACGGTGTAGCTGCTGCCCGGCAGCGCGGTGAACTCGAAGCGAAAACTACCGCCCTCGATCCGCGCGTTCGTGAGCGTGACGGACGGCGGCGGCACGAAGTAGCCCACGACGAGCGTCGGGCGGTTCGCGACCGCCTCGCGCGTGCTGAAGCGGCGTCCCGTGCGCGTGCCAACGGCATCCTCCACTCCGCTGCGCAGCACCCAGCCGAAATTGGTCGCCGCGTTTGCGGCCCACCCTTGCACCGAGTCCACCAGGGCCGGGGTCGAGGCGAACAAATAAGTCCCCACCCCGCCGACCGGCGTGGAGGCATCCGGGGCCGAGGCAAAATCACCGCCGCTCGTTTCCCAGAATCCGCCGCCCAGGCCCGTGTCCGTCCAGGTTGCGCCCGCCTCCGTCCAACCCACGCTTACGCGGTGCAGCAGGTGCGTGTGCGGGGTTGGGACCGCCACGTTGGCGGCCGTGACCTCGACAGTGGCCGAAGTTACAACAACGCTGGACGGCAGGCTGCTGAGATCGAAACGCAACAACGCCCGCGCCGGCACCCCGGGAATCGGGAGGTGACCGGTGATCATCGTCACGGTCGAGCCGTCGGCGTCGGCCTCGTTATTGGGCGAAATCGTCGTGTCGGCCACGGAGAAAAAAGTCGCGCTGGCGGCGAAAGCCGCGCGGCTGCACGCCAGAAGGCCAAGCAGAATCAGAATGGATTTCATGGGCTGATGAGAAGCACTCGCGCGTCGGCGGTCAAACGGAATATCAGGGCCGACGCATCAAAACAGTCGCATGGCCGGCCGGTAACGTGCTGCCGGTTTGTAACCGGCAGAGGCCAAAAACTTTTGCCGCGTTAAAATAGTTACTCAGCCTCGGAGCCGAGCGGCCCCCGCCGGTTACAAACCGGCAGCACGTTGCGTTAGCCTCATTCCTGTGTCTCAAAAGTCGGTACGCCAAGGAATGGAGATCAAGGTATCAGAAAAGTTTGTCCCGGTGTTTCGCAAAACTTGTTCCGCCCAAGCAAATGCTTGAACTCCGGCGCGCGGCCCGCCTACGGTTTGCCCCAGCCGAGTCAAGCGGCTCATCCCACGACCCGGGAGAACCAATTCAAGTATGGAAAACACACCATTACCTCAAAACGAAATCAACGGCCTTGTTGAAGGGCTGAACCGTCTAGCACGCAACCTGTGGGGCACGTGGGACCAGGACACGCTGGAAATCTTTCATCAGCTTTCGCCGCGCGCGTGGCAGAACCTCTATCACAACGGCGTGGCCGTGCTGCGCGAAGTCTCGGCGCAGGAATTGCGCGTGCGCCTGCAGGACAAGCAATTCGCCGACAAGGTGCGCCGCACGCTCATCAATTTCGACGCCTACCTCACCGAGAAGAAAACGTGGGGCAACCAGAACGCGCCGGCCCTCGTGAAAAATCCCGTGGTGTATTTCACCGCCGAGTTTGGTTTCCACGAGACGCTGCCCATTGCGGCGGGAGGACTCGGCGTGCTCGCGGGCGATCATTTGAAGTCGGCCAGCGATCTGGGGCTGGGGCTCGTCGGCATCAGCCTGTTTTACCGCGAAGGTTATTTTCAACAGTCCTTCAACGCGGAGAACTGGCAGGTGGATTATTACCGGCTGCTCAATCCCCGCAACCTGCCGATGGAACCGCTGAATGACGCCGCCGGGGAGCGCATCGTCTGCGAAGTGGAAATCGGTTTCAACACCGTGGCCTTCCAGGCCTGGCGCGTGAACGTAGGGCGCTGCTCGGTCTATTTGCTCGACGCCAACCTGCCGCAGAACGAGCCGATGCACCGCGATCTCACCTTGCGCGTGTACGGGGGCGACAGCACCACGCGCATCATGCAGGAAGTTTTGCTGGGCGTCGGCGGCGTGCGTTTGATGCGCCGGCTCGGCCTCACGCCCGGCACCTTCCACATGAACGAAGGTCACGCGGCGTTCCTCACGCTGGAATTGATGCGCGAGAAAATCGCCGCCGGCCAGTCCCTCGCCGAGGCACAAAAGAACACGACCAAGGAGTGCATCTTCACCACGCACACGCCGGTCGAGGCGGGCCATGATCGTTTCACGCCCGACTTGATGAATTTCGTCATGCCGAAAATGCAGGCCGCCCTCGGCATGACGCCCGACGACATGCTGGCCCTGGGCCGCGTGAAGCCGGAGAACAAGCACGAGCCGTTCTGCATGACCGTTCTCGCCCTAAAATGCTCCCGCTCCGCGAATGGCGTGAGCGAGTTGCACGGCCAAGTCAGCCGCGAAATGTGGCATGAGCTCTACCCGAACGGCACGGTCGCGCAGGTGCCCATCGGCCACGTCACGAACGGTGTTCACCTTCCCGGCTGGGTCAAGGGCACGCAGCGTCACTGGCTGCGCCGCAAGCTCGGCGTGGACGCGGAGAAGAACATCAACTCGCCCGATTACTGGAAGCACCTTGCCGATCCCGCCGTGACTTCGGACGAGGAACTCTGGTCCATGCGTTACAACTTGCGCCGCGAGCTGATGGAGTTCGCGCGCCGCCGTTTGTTCGAGGGCCATCGCACCGCGCCGGATGATTTCATCTCCTTTGATTCACTGCTGAATCCCGACGCGCTGACCATCGGCTTCGCGCGCCGTTTCGCCACCTACAAACGCGCGCCGCTGATTTTTGACCGCTTCGACGAAGTGGTGAAGCTCGTGAAAGATCAGAAGCGCCCCGTGCAGTTCATCTTCGCCGGCAAGGCTCATCCGCGCGATGACGAGGGCAAGAAATACATCCAGCGCATCATTCACCTGAGCAAGTTCAGCGAACTGAAGGGGCATCTCGTGTTCATCGAGAACTACGACATCCATGTCGCGCGCCAGATGGTCAGCGGGTGCGATGTGTGGTTGAACAACCCGCGCCGTCCGCTCGAAGCCTCCGGCACCAGCGGCGAGAAGGCGGGCTGCCACGGCTGCCTGAACCTGAGCATCCTCGACGGCTGGTGGCGCGAAGGCTACGACGGCACGAACGGTTTCGCGATTGGTGATGACTCGCATCCGGATTCCATTGAGGAACAGGATCTTCAGGACGCGGCGAATCTCTACAAAACCCTGACCGAGAAAGTGATCCCTGAATTCTACGACCGCGACCCCAACGGTGTGCCGCGTGCGTGGATCCAGCGCATCCGTCGCGCCCTGGTCACGCTCGTGCCCCAATACAACACCTGGCGCATGGTGCAGGAATACACGCAGAAGTATTACCTGGCGAAGTGAGCGGAGCGCGGACCGCCGAGTCCGCGCGATCCAATTCCGTCCAAGGTCTGCGTCCCGAAGAAGATCATGAACACGCGGACTCGGCGGTCCGCGCTCCTTCACGCTCAGTAGCGCACCATCGTCGGCTCCACTTCCTCCGCCCAGCGCGCGAGTCCGCCGGAGAGGTTGTGGAGCTTCGTGAATCCTGCCGCGCGCAAATACGCAATGGCCATCGCACTCCGCACGCCGTGATGGCAATAGACCACGACCTCCTCGTCCTTCCACGCCTCGATTTCGTCCGCGCGCATGGGGACATGGGCGAGGGGAATCAGCGTTGAGTTCGGCAGCGCAACGAGGGCGTGTTCGTCCGGCTGGCGCACATCCAGAAGATGCGGTGGATTCGGCGAGCGCAGGGCGGCGTCGAGTTCGGACGGAGTCATCAGCGGAAAATGAAGAAGAGAATCACGGCGTCCACGAGCAAAAAAATCACCAGCAGCGGCGCGCAGCCCTTCTGGCCCTGGGCCGGCTTGGCAAAGCGCTCCGGCTGCGCCGCCCGCAACTCCGCCTCCAGCCGGTCAATGATCTCCTTCGCTTCCTTGAGACCAAGCCCGCTCAGTTCGCGCAGTTGTTTGATGGCCTCGATCTTTCGACCCGCGGACAACGCGTCGGCAAAAGCCTGGCGCTGCTCAGGTGTCAATTGAGGCGTGTCCATGTCGTCACTGGTTGTTCGCGCTCAACAGCCGCTCGCAATCAATCGCCGCCGCGCAGCCCATGCCCGCCGCCGTGATGGCCTGGCGATAAACCCGGTCTGAACAGTCGCCGGCCACGAACACGCCGGGCACGTTCGTCTCCGTGCCGTGCTTGGGCTTGATGTAGCCCGCGTCGTCCATGTCGATCACGCCCTTGAACAGTTGCGTGTTCGGCACATGCCCGATGGCGACGAAGACGCCGGCGCAATCAAGCACCGACTCCGCGTTCGTTTTGAGATTCTTCACGCGCACGCCCGTGACTTTGCCCTGCTTCATGTCCAGCACTTCGGTCACGGCGGAATCCCATACGGGTTTGATCTTCGGATTCGCCAGCGTGCGGTCAGCCATGATTTTCGACGCGCGCAAGGTATCGCGGCGATGCACCAGATAAACCGTGGAGCCGAAGCGCGTGAGGTACGTCGCCTCCTCGCAGGCGGAATCGCCGCCGCCCACCACGACGAGCGGCTGGTTGCGGAACATCGGCAGCGCGCCATCACAGGTCGCGCAATACGTCACACCCTTCTTCTCCAGTTCGTGCTCGCCGGGCACGTCGAGATGTTTGTGGCCCGCACCGCTGGCAATGATGATGGTCTCCGCCTGCACCGTGTCACCATCCACGATCAGTGTGAAGGGCGGTTTCGACAAATCCACGGACTCGACGGTGCCGTACTTGACCTTCGCGCCGAAACGCTCGGCCTGCTTCTGCATCCGCGTCATCAGTTCGTATCCGTCGATGCCTTCGGGGAAGCCGGGAAAATTCTCCACGATGCTCGTCGTCGTGAGCAGTCCGCCGGGCATGAGGCCGGTGAGGACAAGCGGGGCGAGCTGCGCGCGCGCGGTGTAAAGGGCGGCGGTGAGTCCCGCGCAGCCCGTACCGATGATGACGACTTTTTCCATAAGGGCGCGCAACGTATGCGTTCAAGGAAAGCGGTTCAAGATGGAACCCGGCAGGCCGTAAACACCGGCTTTCGAACCGACAAGTTAAGCCGGAACCATGCAGTTGCAGCCTCACGCCAAGGCCGCGAAGGCCGCGAAGAAAAAGGTGCACTTGGATGGACTGGCCCGTGGGGGAGGAACACTTTTCAGTGCCAGGTCTCCGCACCACCAGAAGGCCAATTCCTTTGCCCCTTCGCGGCCTTGGCATGAGGCATGGTGGATTCCAACTGCATGGTTCCGGCTAAGAGACTTTCCAGTCTCGTGTGGATGTTCCCCACAAGCTGCGCCCCAAATCGATACGCCACTGCCGCTCCGAACCGACAGCCGAGACGGCCATCGGACGAGTGGCAGCCGAGACGGCGGCCCCACCAACTCGCTCTCGCTTTTTCTTTCCGGCGGGGCAGGGCGGGCTGCTACCGTTCGCGGCATTGAAACGCCCGGCCTCATCCCGACGCGCGCCTGATTCTCCGCGCCCAAAGCGCGTGCTCTCGCCGCGCCAGCGCTGGGCGTTCCGCGTCATCGCGTTGCTCATGCCGCTGCTGTTGCTGGCGATGGTGGAAGTGTTTCTCCGCATGTCGGGCTACGGCTATCCGACAAGCTTCTTCCTCAAGCAGCGTGTGAACGGGCACGACGTGCTCACGGACAACCGCCAGTTCGGCTGGCGTTTCTTCCCGCGCGACATCGCGCGCACGCCGCAGCCCGTGATGTTCTCCGCGCGCAAAGAGCCAGGGACAACGCGCCTCTTCGTTCTCGGCGAATCAGCCGCGATGGGCGACCCGGAGCCGGCGTTCGGCCTGCCGCGCATGTTGCAGGCGATGCTGGAACTGAAATTCCCGAGCAACAAACTTGAAGTCATCAACGTGGCGATGACCGCGATCAACTCGCACGTCATCCGAGAAATCGCCCGCGACTGCGCGCCGCTCGAAGGCGACGTGTGGCTGATCTACATGGGCAACAACGAAGTCGTCGGCCCATTCGGGGGCGGGACCATCTTTGGTCGGCAGGCACCGGGCCTCGCATTCATCCGCTCGTCGCTCTGGCTGAAACAGTTCCGCGCCGTGCAACTGCTCGGGTCGTTAAACGAGCGCGGGCCGGTTGAGTGGGGCGGGATGGAAATGTTCCTCGAACAACGAGTCGGACGCCATGACCCGCGCTTGGTGAAGGTGTATCAGCACTTCCGCGAGAACTTGGACAACATCGTGCGCGCCGGAAACGAGGCGGGCGCAAAAGTCATCGTCAGCACGGTGGCGGTGAATCTGCGGGACTGTCCGCCGTTCGCCTCGGTGCATCGCGCCCTGACTCGCGACGACTCCTCGAGTTTCGATAAGCCTTTTGCGCAAGGTCTTGAATTCATGGGCAGCAATCAATTTGTCGAGGCGCACGCTGCGTTCAGCCGGGCACCACGGCGCACACCCAAGTTTGGCGAGGATGAGTTTGCAGAGCTGTCCTTTCATCTCGCCCGCTCCGAACTCGCGCTCGGCAGCAATGAGGTGGCAAACACGAATTTCAATCTGGCCAAGGAGTTCGACTATCTGCGCTTCAGAGCGGATGACGAAATCAATGCCCGCATCCGCTCCCACGCCTTCACGAAATACGCGCAGGAAAAATTCGTGGATGCGGAACGCGCGCTGGCTGCGGCCAGCTCCAACGGGATTCCCGGTGCTGAACTTTTCTACGAACACGTTCACTTCACGTTCGAGGGCACTTACCAACTCGCCCGCACGTTCTTCGATGAAGTGGTGAAGACGTTGCCCGCATCAGTCACCGCGCGCGGAGTGGCGGGCGTCCCTTCGCTGGAAGACTGCGCGCGGCGGCTGGCGTGGACGGACTGGGATCGCCGGCAAGTCTTCGAGGAGGTGCGGAAGCGGTTGCAACAGCCGCCGTTCACCGCGCAATACGGCCACGCCGCGCGCGACGCGGAGTGGAAGCGGCGCATTGAGGAACTGGGCACGAGTCTCACGGCGGAAAAAATTCTCCGCCTCACGGAGGATTACGGCGCCGCGCTCCGGCTCGCGCCGGGCGATTGGGTGTTGCGCGAGAATTTCGCGCAGTTCCTCGAAGCACACGGCGAGACCGCGCGCGCGCTGGAGCAGTGGCGCGAGGTCATGCGCCTGCTGCCGCACGAGCCGCAGGCGTATTATCACGTCGGCAATCTGCTCGATACGATGGGCGCGAGCGCGGAGGCACTGCCGCTGTTCCGCGAGGCGCTGCGGCGCGATCCGGCCTCGGTGGAATCACGCAACAGCCTGGCCCTCGCGCTGAGCAATCTCGGCAAGACGGAAGAAGCGGAGCGCGAGTGGCAGACCGCGCTGCGGCTCAAGCCTAAGTTCGCGGAGGCGCGCGTGAATCTCGGCCAGTTGTTCGCACAGCAAGGCCGGACGAATGACGCCATTGCACAATACGAACTCGCGTTGCGCCACGACACGAACAGCGCGGCGGCGCACATCAATCTCGGCAAGCTGCTGAACCTGAACGGCGACCGGGCGGGAGCGATAAAAAATTACGAAGCGGCGCTCCGCATCAATCCCAGCAATGCCGTGGCGCACTACAATCTGGGCAACGCGGTGCTGGCGCAGAATCCAACGGCTGCGCTGGAGCACTACGCGGCGGCGGCGCGCGCGCGGCCGGATTTCGGGGAGGCGCATCTTGCACTCGCGCTGGAACTGGCCCGGGCCGGCCGCGCGAGCGAGGCGCATCCGCACTTCGCGGAGACGGTGCGCCTGCAGCCCAACTCCGCTGACGCGCATTTCAACTTGGGCGTGTCGCTGGCGAAGCTGGGGAATTTCGCCGAGGCCGCGCGGGAGTTTTCCCAGACGCTGAGATTGAATCCCGCTCACCCGCGAGCCCGCGAGATGCTGGAGCGCGCAGAGCGGATGAAGTGAATTGGAGTTCAAGCCTCACCTTGGCCGGACACGTTGAAGCGTGGACTCCAACAGAACGCCCCGGCGGACTTTCAGATGCCACACACAGATTTTCTGCATCCTTCCGTCCGACCGGGGCCAATCTGACCGGCAACTTCGACGGAGGTGGTGGCCGCGTGGGCGCACGTCGCTCGGTCTGGGTTTTTGCGGTGACCAACCGTTAAACTCGAACGGAGCGTTTCGCCAGTTTTTTTCCGGGACGTGGCGAAATATTTTCTCCCACGGATCGCAAAGCGACGAGCAGCGCGCGCCATTCAACTTCCGTGGTTTCCCAGCCCGCGCTGAAACGCAGCACGCGGCCTGCATCGTCCGCGCGGCCCATCGCGCGCAGGACGTGCGACGGTTCTTCTTGGCCGCTGGAACAGGCGGAGCCGGTCGAGACGGCCACGCCAAGCTTGTCGAGTTTCACCACCCAGCGCTGCTGGCAGTCGGCCTCGGGCATGAATGCAGTCACGGTGTTCCAAAGCCGCCGGGCCTGCGCGGAAACAATCTCCACGCCGGGCAGAGCCACGAGCAACTGGCGCTCGAAGGCTTCTCGATATACCGCGCGCGCACCGTATTCAGCGCGCGCGATCTGAGACTCGCGCACTTCCAGCGCGGCGAGCATCGCGAGCACGCCCGCGACGTTCTCCGTTCCAGCGCGGCGCAATTCCTCCTGCGGCCCGCCGCGAATGAGCGGCACGAGGGACAGGCTCGCCGGCACTTTCAAGAATCCCACGCCGCGCGGCCCGCCGAATTTGTGGGCCGCGCCCGTGACCCAGTCGCAATCGCCGAGGCCGCGCGCGGGAAGTTTGCCGACCCATTGCGCGGCGTCGCAGAGGAATGGCGTCTGGTGAACGTGGCAGAGCTGATTGATGGCCTCCCACGCTTGCAGCGCGCCGGTTTCGTTGTTCGCGGCCAGCACGGCGACGAGCGCGGGACGCTTCCTGCGGAATTCCCTTTCCAGCCAGTCCATGTCCGCCGTGCCGTCGCGGTTCACAGGAATGAGTTTCAACTTTTCGCCGAAATAGAACTGCGCCGGCTCCAGCACGCACGGGTGCTCGACGGCGGAGACCCACACCTCGGCGTCCGCCGTCTTGGTGCGCGCGACGTGATGGAGGGCGGTGTTGTTGGATTCCGTCGCGCCGGACGTGAAGACAATTTCCGTGGCGTGACCACCGAGGAAGGCGGCGAGCCTTTCGCGCGCTTCGCTCAACGCGTGGTCCGCGCGCGCGCCTAGGCGGTGCGGGCTGGAAGGGTTGCCGAGAAACTTCACGCCGGCTTCGAGCCACGCCTGCCGCGCTTCCGGCAGCAGCGGAGTGGTCGCGTTGTGGTCGAAGTAGATCACGACGGGATTTGAACGAGGCAGGGCAGGGCAGGCGAGGATTTT
>JBBQYK010000050.1:0-17074 GCA_038208765.1 Verrucomicrobiota bacterium | reverse complement strand
TTCTCCACGTCCGCGCCGTAGCGTTCGGGGTTCAACTCCTTGTAGCGCTCGCTGAACTTGCGCGGATTCTTGCCGCTGTAGCGCACGCGGCGTTTATGCGGGGCGGGTGGTGGATTGTCGGGCGTGGGAGAGTCAGCAGACATGGAATTTCAAATGACGAATGACGAATGACGAATGGCAGGAGCAGGGCGGGCGCAGCTTGAAGCCTACGTGAACGCGAGACTGGAAAGTCTCGCAACCTGCCGACAGGAAGGTCGGCGTTACGTCGCGGAAGGCGCGAATCTCGGCGGTGATTTCCTCAATGCTCACGCGGCGAGTCTGTGCGCGACCAAAGCGGGTGCAAGGGGAATCTAGTACGTAGGACAGGCTTCCAGCCTGTCTCCACTAACTCTTCAGATGGTTTAGACAGGCTGGAAGCCTGTCCTACGCCGCCTGGCGGGCGCTCATCCACTTCACAAGGCCCTCGAAGACCAGCAGGCCATCCGCGCTGCCGAGCAGGCTCTCGCTCGCGCGCTCGGGATGTGGCATCAGCCCAGCCACGTTGCGCTGCGCGTTGCAGACGCCCGCGATGTTCTCCAGCGAGCCGTTGGGATTCGCCGCCTCGGTCGCCTGACCGCTCGCGTCCACGTAGCGCCAGAGCACCTGGCCATTCGCGTTCAACTTCGCCAGCGTTTCTTCGTCGGCAAAGTAGCAGCCTTCGCCGTGGGCAATGGGCACGCGCAGAATTTTATCCTGCGGAATGGTCTGCGTGAACGGAGTGGCGTGGTTCACTGTTTTCAGGAACACCTGCTCGCAGCGGAACTGAAGGGAACGATTCCGCACCAGCGCGCCGGGCAACAATCCCGCCTCGGTCAAAATTTGAAATCCATTGCAGATGCCGAGCACCGGCCCGCCTTGCGCCCCGAAATTCTGCACCGCCTGCATGATGGGGCTGAACCGCGCGATCGCCCCGGTGCGCAGATAATCGCCGTAGCTGAAACCGCCGGGCACGATCACCGCGTCGGCGTCGGCGAGGGAGGTTTCTTTGTGCCACGCGTAGCGCGCGTTGTGGCCGAGCACGTTTTTGAGAACGTGAACGGCGTCCTGGTCGCAATTGGAAGCGGGGAACTGGAGAACGACGAAGTTCATTTTTAAGAAGAAGTAAAAAAGTAATCAGTTATCAGTGAGCCAGTAACCAGTGACCTTTGTTCCGCAGCGAGTGACTGATTACTGATGACTGTCTCACTGATTACTTTCCCGCTCATTCAATCTCGAAGCGGTAATCTTCAATCACCGGGTTGCTCAAAATCTTGTGGCACGCGTCATCGATCTGCTTGCGCGCGGCTTCCTTGTCCGTGCCGGTCAGTTCGATTTCGAGATACTTGCCCACATGCACGGCGCCCACGCCCGTGTAGCCCATGTGCGCGAGGGCGACCTGCACGGTCTTGCCCTGCGGGTCCACGACCGCCTTTTTTGGAGTGATGATGATCTTTGCTTTCATGTCCGCGAATTTCGCGAGGGCGCAATTTGCGGCACGGCGGGCGAGGTGGGCGAGAAATTTTTCAACCAGTGACGGCAACGGAAGCAAACCGCAAAATCTACAGCTTGGGATATCTTTGAATCCACGCCTCAGGATTGTCGCCCAAATCCTGACCAGTCTTCGCGCGAAGGTGGGCCAGAATATCTTTTACCACCAGAGAACGCTCCTGTTCCACCATGCGGTCGAGACGTGAACCTCGCTCTTGCTTGGTGCCGGATGGGTAGTAGAACACTACATATTGCAGATAGCCTGCTGCGCTATGCTCATCGACTTGAAGAGCTTTCGCACGCATGTCGGAAAAAATCTTTATTTGCTCAGTCACAAACGCAACTCGAACGGAGAGCAAACCATGTTTCCAAACAGAGCAGCCTAACAAAACCAACAAGCCAACGCATGTGATGCTTAGAGCAATCGTCAGCCGTTTGTAGCTTGAGATGCTCATGCTGGGTGGAGATTAACTATTTCCCAATTCCTGCGACTTCTTCGCCGCCGCGCGCACCGCGCTCATCAAGGCCGCGCGCACGCGGCCCTTCTCCAACTCATGCAAGCCCTCGATGGTCGTGCCGCCGGGGCTGGTGACCATGTCCTTGAGCGCGCCGGGATGCTGGCCGGTCTCCAGAACCATCTTGGCCGAGCCGAGCAGCGTCTGCGCGGCGAGCCGGGTCGCCACATCGCGCGGCAGTCCCGCCGCCACGCCGCCATCGCTCAACGCCTCGATGATTTGAAAAACATACGCCGGGCCGCTGCCGCTCAGTCCCGTGACGGCATCAAGCAGCGATTCCTTCACCGCGAACGCCACGCCGACCGCGCTCAATAGTCGCTGCGCCAGTTCGCCATCTTCCGCCGTGGCGTTCGCACCGAGCGCGTAGCCGGAGGCACCCTCGCCGACCAGCGCAGGCGTATTCGGCATTACTCGGATGACGCGCGCGCCGGGCGGCAAGGCCGCTTCCAATTTCTTGATCGTGACCCCGGCGGCAATGGAGACGAGCAGGTGTTTCGCCGTAAAGGCGGGCTTCAATTCCGCCAGCAAGGCGGCGACCTGGTTCGGCTTTACCGCCAGCACGAGCACGCTGGCAAACTGCAGCACTTTGAGGTTGGACTCCGTGACGCTCGCGCCGACATCTTTGGCGAAGGCCTCGCGCGCCGGTTTGAAGACATCGCTGGCGATGACTTGTTTTGCGGAAACAATCTTCGAGGCGACGAAGCCCTTCGCCAGCGCCGAGGCCATTTTGCCCGCGCCCAAGAAACCGATTTTCAACGTGGCAGCCATGCGGCGGTTTCTAACAACTCACGCCAGCGGGCGGAAGGCATTTCGCGGAAACCAGGTTTAGCGGCATGGGGAAAGTCCTTGCCGCCGGCCGAGTGCCGCCAGTACGGAAGGCACAACATTTTGTGGCACGCATGGAGCGTCTCGTCATTCATCCGAAATTTGCCCACGCCCTGTCCGGCCCCGGCTGGGCGCGGCTGGGGGATTTTTGCGCGCGCTTCCTGTCCAAGCCCGTGAAGCGGCATGGGGCTTACGTCGAACGCGGCACGCTGCCTCTGCCCGAGGGTCAGCCGGTGGAAGTCTATTTCAAACTTTACGAGGAACCGCGCAGCGACTGGCGCTTCTGGCTGCGCGCCTCGAAAGCGCGTTGCGAATACGAGAACTACAAAATCTTCGCCCGCCTCGGCGTGCCGGCAGCGGATGGACTGGCGTACGGCGAGGAACGAGATGCGCTCGGGCGGCTTCGCCGGTCGTTCATCCTCACGCGCGCCATCCCGCAGTGCGAAACGCTCCTCGAATTTTTTCAGCGAGGCCCATCGCGCGAGGAGCGCGCCCAAGTCGTGCGCCAACTGGCCTGCATCACGCGCCAACTGCACGAGGCGCTTTTTTACGGCCGCAGTCTGGTGTGGAGGAACATTCTCGTCAGCCGGGGCGGCAACGATGCAGTGAAGTTGTTTCTCATCGACTGTCCGCGCGGCGGCGCGGCGCGGTTTGGTCGTGGGCGGCGGCGGCTGCGCGACCTGGCCACGCTCGACAAGTGCGCCGTCCAGTATTGCTCGCGCGTAGAGCGGCTGAAATTTCTCCTCGCCTACCTGAAGCAGCCACGGCTCGATGACACCGCCCGTGCCATGCTGCGCGGCTCGCTCGAATACAGCCGCCAGCGCTGGCCGGACGAATGGCGCGGGCGCTGATCCCAGGAGCGCGAACCGCCGAGTCCGCGTGTTCGTAATTGGCCTTCCGGTGGGGAGAATTAATCTCGTCACGCCCACTGCAAAAAGGACGCGCCGGCGCGGATGTGTGAATCGTTTCGTCCTTTGCGCTCTTCGCGGACTTGGCGTGAGGCAAAACTTGTGAGCGAATGTTTCAACGCACCCACGCCGCAGCAGAAACGCGCGGACTCGGCGGTCCGCGCTCCGTTCTTTTGATTCCGCGTTGCAAGTTCTTCGGCGCGTTTGCACCCTCGCGCCATGCGCACCGCCCAAGCCGCCGTTCTGGATCAATTCAAAGCGCCGCTCGTCGTGCGGGAATTTCCCCTGCCGGAAAAAGTTGAACCCGGGGCCGCGCTGGTTCGCACCGTGATGGCGGGCATCTGTGGCACGGACGTTCACCTGTGGAAGGGCGAACTGCCGATCAAACTGCCGGTCATCCTCGGCCACGAAACGGTCGGGCGCATCGTGGAACTGGGGGCGGGCTTGGAACATGACTGGACCGGACAACCGTTGAACGTCGGCGACCGCGTGACGTGGAATTCCACCGTCTCCTGCGGGCAGTGCTACTACTGCGCGGTGAAACGCCAGCCTACCCGCTGCCCGCAACGTCGCGCCTACGGCATCGGCTACCGCTGCGATGAGGCGCCACATTTCCTCGGCGGCTACGCGGAGTTTCATTACCTGCGACCACGGGCGACGATTTTCAAATTGCCCGACGACCTGCCCACGGAGTCCGTCATCGGCGCGGGCTGCGCGCTCATCACGGCCATTCACGGAGTCGAGCGCACGGGGATCGAATGGCAGGACACCGTGGTCGTGCAAGGCGCGGGGCCGGTCGGCATCGCCGCGCTGGCCGTGGCGAAAAGCGCCGGGGCTTCGCGCGTGATTTTGATCGGTGGCCCGAAAGCTCGCCTCGAAACCGCCCGGCGCTTCGGCGCGGATGAAGTGATCGATCTCGATCAAGTGCGTGAACCCGCCGCGCGCCTCGACACCGTGCGCCAACTCACCGACGGCTACGGCGCCGACGTGGTGATGGAATGCGTCGGTCATCCGAGCGCCATTGGCGAAGGCATGGAGATGTGCCGCGACGGCGGAAAATATCTCGTTCTAGGTCATTACTGCGACGCAGGGCCGGTGCTGTGGAACCCGCACGTCATCACGCGCAAGCAACTGCAGGTCTTCGGCTCGTGGTCGAGCGAGCCACGACATCTCAAAGAGGCGATTGATTTTCTGCGCGTCAACCAAGAGCGGTTTCCTTTCGCGCAAATGGTTTCGCATCGCTTCACCTTGGCGCAGGCGAACGAAGCGCTGCAAACCACGGCGCGGTGGGAGGCATTGAAGAGTGTGATTGTGCCGGAGTGATTGGGAAAATTCCAAAACCCAAAACCCAAACTCCACACAAACTCCAAGCTCCAAAATCCAAGAAGGCAGTTCGCGGCCTGCTGCTGGCGACCGCAGCCGTTGAAGTTTGAAACTTGGTGTTTAGAATTTCTTGGGGATTTGGATTTTGGATTTGGAGTTTCGCCACGCCACGTTTCCCGCCAGTTTAACCGTAACTACACACTTTACATCCAGGCGCACGCTCCTAGCCTTGCCCTCGCGTGCTCCCACAAAAGCCAGTCACCTTAGCGGAGATCGCCCGGCGCGCGGGCGTGAGCGTGATGACCGTGTCGCGCGCGCTCCGCAAGCAGTCGAACATCTCGCCCCAGACGCAGAAAAAAATACAGACCATCGCCGACGAACTCGGCTACCGCCCGAACCCACTCGTCTCCGCACTGATGACGTATCGCCGCGCCGCCAAGCCCGTCGAGTCGCACCTGAGCATCGGTTTCATCACGAACTTCCCGACGCGTGACGGCTGGAAAGTCTCGAAACTCTACGAAAGTTTTTACCAGGGCGTGGCCGAGTCGGCGGACCGCCATGGCTACGGCGTGGAAGCGTTCTGGCTGCGCGAGCCGGGCATGACTTCGGAACGGCTCACGCAAATTCTTCTCACCCGCAGCATTCACGGGTTGGTCGTCGCGCCGCTGCCCGTGGCACATGGCGAACTAGAATTGGGCTGGGAAAATTTCTGCGCGGTGACGCTTGGCTATTCACTGACCAAACCGCTGTTGCATCGGGCCGTGAATCATCAGTTCCGCTCCATGCGCTCGGCGATGCGTGAGTTGCGCACGCTCGGCTACCAGCGGCTCGGACTCGCGCTGCCGGCGAGCCTGAACGAGCGCGTGGACCGGCAGTGGGTCGCGAGCTTTCTCGTCGAGCAGCTTGACCTGGATCATTCCGTGCCGCTCTTCGTGCCGGATGACGCGCAATGGAACTTCGACAGCTTCCGCAAATGGTTCGGCGCGCAGAAGCCGGACGCCGTGATCGGCCACGAGGAAATCGTGCTGGAGTGGCTGAAGAAAATGGGTGTGCGCGTGCCGGACGACGTGGGCTTCGTGCATTTGAACTGCGCGAACCAGAGCGGGGCGTTCGCGGGGATTTATCAGAACGGCCCGGCCATCGGAGCGGTGGCGGTGGATTTTCTCATCGGCATGATTCACCGCAACGAACGCGGCCTGCCTGTGCTTCCGCACTCGCTGCTCGTGGAGGGAACGTGGGTGCCCGGCAAAACGGTGCGCGCGCGGAAAACCGCCGCGAAGGTGAAGGCGTGATGGGAGCGCAGGCTTCAGCCCGCTTGCCCGTTCAATGTTTCAGACGCATTCCTCCCGTTCGTAAGCCCCTCAAATAATCACGCCGAAGCGGGCTGAAGCCCGCGCTCCTCGGCCACCAGCGGCTGCCCCAGCGGCAAGTCCTCCGGCAGCGGCACGAACTCGCGAATCTTGTTCCAGAGCGGCGTGAAATCCTTGTTCACGTCACCGCTCAGGCAGTCGGTGATTTCACCTTGGGCTTCGGGATATTTATCGATGACTTTCTTGAAGGAGAAATTTGGGTCGTAAAAGGCATAGACCAGCTTGCGCATGTTCTCCACGCCCTGCCGCATGTAGGTGGCGTAATGTGAAAAACGCTGCGGAGAGAAATCTTGCGCCACCAGCGCTTCATGCACCGTGTCGCCCGCCAGCACGCCGCTCTTGAGCGCAATCATCAGGCCGCTGGAGAAAACCGGATCGAGAAAGGCGAAGGCGTCCCCCACGAGCAGCAAGCCCTCGCTGCCGCAATGTTTCGCGTGCTGCGTGTACTCGCTGATGATGTAATACTGGCCGACCTGCTGGCCCACCGAGAGGTGATCCTTGATCCACAAGTTCTCCTCCACCTCCCGGTCAAAGATCGCCTGCAAATCCTTCACGCCGCCGCGCGTAAGATATTTTCCATCGGCCACCACGCCCACGCTCATCATGTCGTTGTGCTGCGGGATGTGCCAGAACCAGCCCTTCTCTGGGAGCATGGCTACGGTCGTCTGCCCTTCGTCAATGCCCGGCTCGCGCTTCGAGCCTTTGTAGTATGTCCACACGGCGACCTTGTTCAGATACGGATCACGCTGCCGCCAGCCATTGCGCACGGCGGTGAAGGCTTCCTTGCCCGTGCAGTCGAGCGTCATCGGCGCGCGGAACTCGACGGTCTCGCCGGATTTTTTTTGCGCGCGCACCCCGACCACGCGGTCGCCTTCGCGCAACAGTTCTTTCACGGAGATTTCTTCAATCACTTCCGCACCCTTGCTGCGTGCGTTGTTGAGGAGAATTTCGTCGAACTCGCTGCGCAGAATCTGCCAGGTCTGCGCGACCGACTCCTTGTCGTAGCGGTTGAAGAAATAAAACGGCTGGCTGGCGCGCCCGTTCGGCGACACGAAGACTACGCTGTACTTCTTCACGAAGGGGGACTGCTTCATCATGGGAATCAGCCCCAGTCGCTCCATCGGCCCGTAGGTGAACGGGATCATGGACTCGCCAATGTGGTAGCGCGGGAACTTCTCGCGCTCCAGGATGAGCACGCGGTGGCCGTGCTCGGCGAGAATGGCGGCGGACGAACTGCCCGCCGGACCGCCGCCGATGATGAGAACGTCGTAGTCTGTTTTCATAAAATTATTTCTTCAATTTCTCAGGTGGCAAAATTTCCACGATCTCGGCAAGCGCGCGTTGCTGCGCATCGAAGTGTGTGTTGCGCCGGCCGTAGAGCGTGTGCTGGCCGGTGATTTTCAGCGCGCCATTGATGAAATCGTCCGAGGCGACACGCAGATAGGCCTTGGGCCGGCTGGCATGGACCACCGCGCAGTCGCTCAGGATATGGCCGAGCGGCTCACGCTCCGCGAGAATGAGCTTGCGCGCGGCGGGCGCGAAGAGCGCGAGGTTCATCTTGATTGCGCCGAACTCCACCGGACGGTCGCTGCCGTCGAGCACCAGCACCACTTCGCGAAAGTAGAAGTCTCCGCGCTGCTGGCTGCGCAGGACCGCGAGATGAATCTTCGCGCCGTGAAATTTCTCCAGCGTCGGCGTCATGTCGTCCTGATGCACGAGCAGCGCGCGATACGGCTCCGGCACCGTGTCGCCCGACACCGCTTCAATGGGCGGCAAGGCCAGTCCCTGCTGCGCGTAAAAATCATCCAGCGGATACGCGATGGGCAGCGCGGTCGGGGCGAACGGGGATTTGGCGTCGGTGGTCATGTCCGGTCAGCGTAGCTTGCGTTCGAGTTCCTCCACAGACGGCAGCAGGCCGCGCAGTTTTTTCGGCAAGGAATCCACCAGCTTCGTTCGCCACTTGGCCACCCCGATGGGCGTGGTGCAATTCCGCAGCGCGTATTCCACCGTGAGCCGTTTGTGGTCGCGGCAGAGCAGCAGCCCGATGGTCGGCTGGTCGCCCTCGTGGCGCATCTGATCGTCCACGGCGGCGAGATAAAAATTCATCTGCCCCGCGTCACGCGGCTCGAACGCCTCCATCTTGAGGTCAATGACGAAGAAGCACCGGAGCCGCAGATGATAGAACAGCAGATCAACCGGGTAGTCCTCCCCATCAACTTCCAGTCGCACCTGCCGCCCGACGAAGGCGAAGCCCACGCCGAGTTCGAGCAGGAATTTCTGGATGTGATCGACGAGCGCGATTTCCAGATCGCGCTCCTGGGCGTCCGGCCCGAGCGCGAGAAAGTTGAACGTGTATGGATCCTTGAGCACCTGCCGTGCAAGGTCGGATTGCGCGGGCGGCAGGGTGGCGGCGAAGTTGTTCAGCGCCTTGCCGGCGCGCTTGTGGAGCTTGGTGTCGATCTGCACTTCAAGCACGGAGCGCGACCAACCGTGCGTGAGCGCCTGCCGCGCATACCAGAGGCGGTCAGCGGAGTTCTTGACGCGGTCGAGGAGCACGCGGTTATGGCCCCACGGCAGCGACGCGAACGGCTCGGGCGGGAGATCGAATTCCAATTGTGCCACAGGCTGTGGCACTTTTGTTCGCGCCAATTGTGCCACAGCCTGTGGCACAATTGGGCGGCCCGTCTTTCCTTTCGGTTCAGGCAATTGTGCCACAAGCTGCTGCACAAATTGTCCGGCAAGCTGCCGGACGGACTCGCCACTGGAATACGCTTCCACGAAGGCGCGCATGTATTTCAGGTTGCGGCTGGTCAGTCCGCTCATGTCGGGGAACTCCTTCCGCAAATCTCTCGCCAGCCGCTCGATGACCTTTGCACCCCAGCCCTCGGCCTGCTGGCTCCGTAAAATCTCGCGCCCGATGTGCCAGTAGAGCAGCACCAGCTCGCGATTGACCGCGAACGCGGCCCGCACCTGTGCCGAGCGCACGCGCCGCTTCAAGTCCGCCAGCAGCGCGCCGTAGGCGGCGGGCTGCGCGGGCTTCAAAGACTTGCTGGCGCGTTTCGATTTCACGTCGTCCGATCGGTCAGATGTTGCGGCAGGAAGAACTCGTGCAGCAGTCGGTCCACTTCGAGCAGCGCCTCACGATTCAATTTCAACGTGTCGCCTTCGATAGTCAGGAAGCCCCAGTCCTTGAGGCGTTGCAGCGGCGCGGCGAAACGCTCCAGCACGTTCACGCCAAACTTCTTTTGGAAGTAGCTCACGCTGTTCTGGCCGAGCTTGAAGTGCAGGATGAATTCGCGGAGGAGATGCTCGTCATCCGTCGGCACATACGCGCGATAGACTGGCAATTCTCCTTTGTTCACGGCGGCGAGATAGGGATCGAACTCGTGCTGGTTCTGGTAATGCACGCCGTTCAATCGTCCGAAGCTGGCCACGCCGATGGAGAGAATATCCGCACTGGAGAAAAGCCCCTCGCGATAGACGAACTTCACCTTCGCCGGATCCTTCACCACCGTCGTGGCGCTGGTCACGGTGTAGCCAATTTTCTCGAACTCGTTATAGGCGTACTGAACCCAGCGGCGCTTGGTGTCCCAATCCGCGACGGGCGCGACCAGTTTTCCCTGCGCCTTCATCTGCTGATAGATGCCGGTGTTGTAGGGCACTTCCATCTGGTAAATCGTCACCGAGTCGGGCTGGAGCGCGAGCGCTTTGGCGACGGTTTCCTTCCACTTGTCCTCCGTCTCCTCGACCATGCCGGCGATGAGATCAATGTTGACCTGCGGGAAGCCAATCTCGCGCGCGTAATTGTAGGCACGGATGATTTCCTTCGAGCGATGCGCGCGACCGTTGATCTCCAGAATGTGATCGTCGAAGTGCTCAATGCCCAGGCTCAACCGCGTCACGCCCATGTCGCGAATCGCCTGGAGCTTGTGATCGGTGAGCGTGCCCGGCTCCGCCTCGAAGGTAATTTCCTCCGCCGCGTCCCACGGAAGCAACGCCTTCATGCTCTCGCTAAGAAACTTCAATTGGTTCTCAGAGAGATAGCTCGGCGTGCCGCCGCCAAAGTAGAGGAAGCGCGGCTTGCGTCCGCGGATGACGGGCTTGCTCGCGTAGGCCGTGAGTTCTTTCAACACCGCGTCGATGTAGCCGCGAATCGCCGCCGCATCCTTGTCCGTATAGACCTTGAAGTAGCAAAAGTGGCAACGCTTCCGGCAGAACGGAATGTGCGTGTAGAGGCCGAGGTCGCTGCCCGGCTGGGGCGCGCGCTCCAGCGCCTCGCGAAACTGCGGGATGATCTCCGGCTTCCAGAATGAGAACGGCGGATAGTTCGAGATGAAGTAGCTGCCGACGGTCGTCTCCTTCTGCATCGGAGGCGCGGTCGGCGTCGGGGCGGGGGCAATGGTGATGGTGCTCATGGTGATTCGATCAAGCCGCCTTGGCGGTGGGGCGGCAACGGCGCGGCAGCTTCACGAACTTCCAGCCTTGCTTCTTCAACTCCGCCGCATGACGTCGGTGGTCTTCACAAATGGCGTTCAAGTCGTAGTTGAACTTCTTCGCGTGCTCGTCGCGGAAGCGGCGAATTTCATCGAGGATTGGGTCAGTCTTCATAATCAGGTTTCCTGAGTTCAGGCGGCGTGCAGATGATTGGACAGCGATAGCCTTCGGCCAGGCACAAGCCTTCCAGCTTGGGCCGCATCGCCGCGTTCGCAATGTGCCGGCAGTTCCACGTCAAGAGGTAGTCCATCTGGTTGACCGCAGCGATGGCGATATGGAGCGCATCATCGGAAGCCTTCGCAGGCAGCGCCATGTTTTGCAGGAACACGTCGGCGAGCGCCTGCGATTCAGCGTCGTTCTCGACGGCGGTCAGGGGTTGCAAGACATCACTTCGTCGGCGAGCAGCGGCCATGTCTCCGCCTGTGGCCTCGCGGATCACAATGTCTGAGACGAACAGTTCAAAGCGTTCGCGTTCCAAGTCCCACCACTTCTTCGTCTGCTCAATCATGCCAGTCAGGATCACATCCCGCGAAGGCCGCGCCGTGAGGTAGCTCACGATGGTCGTTTCGAGATAGACCTTCGGCTTCATTTCTTCGCTCCAAAACAATACACGCCGCCGTCATCCGACCCGACAACGAACCGGCCATCGCTCACGGCGGGCGAACTCCCCACCGGCTGGCCGATTTCGTAGTTCCACAATTCCTGGCCGTCGCTCAGGCGCACGAGATACACGCGCCCGTCGTCCGAGCCGACCACCACTTTGTCGCTGGCGATGGCGGGGGAGCTGTCCACCTTGCCGCGCGTGGGCAGCACCCAAAGCTCTTTGCCATCGGCGCGATTGACGCAGTGCAGGCGCTTGTCGCGCCCGCCGAACACCACTCGATCGCCCGTCACCGCTGCGGAGGAAAAATACGGAAACGCCCGGTCGCGGAACGTCCACAAGTTCGTGCCCTTCTCCAAATCCACGCAGAGAAACTCGTTCTCGTAATGCCCGTAGTAGGCCTTGCGATCCACAATGGCCACCGAGCCGGCGATGTACGCGCCGCCATCAACCTCCTTCACTTTCGCTCCCGTCTTCAGGTCAATGACATGGAGAATCGCGTCGCAACCGCCGAAGACTGTCTTGCCATCATAAATCGCGGGCGAGCCGTTGATGTAGTTCCCGGACTCATAGACCCAGTTGCTCTTCCCCGTGGCGGCTTCCACGCAATGCAGTTTGTAGTCATGGCTGCCCACGATGATTTTCAGCGCACCGCCCTCGCGAAAGAAATTTGGCCCGCCCACAATCTTGTCATCCGTCTTGTACTTCCACAGCAGCTTGCCACTCGCCGCATCCACCGCGTGCAACACGCCGAGCAGGTCGCCGAAGAAAACTTTCCCATCCATGACCAGCGGCGAGGACTCGATGGGCTCGCCCGCCGCGTACGTCCACAGCTTCTTGCCGTCGGCCAGCGCGAACGCCCAGAGATTGCTGTCCGCCGAGCCGATGAAGACCGTGCCACCGACAATCGCGGGCGATGATTTCACCTCGCCGCCAGTCTTCATGCTCCAGAGCAGCGCGGGTTTTTCAGGAAGTTTTTCCGTGGAGACGCCGGTGAGCGAAGGGTTCGCGCGGAACTGCGGCCAGTCCGCCGCGTGGAGCGCCACCGCGAGAAAAAACATCAGGCCGCCCGCGCTGCGCACGAAGGGCCGTTGGAAATGGCGTCGTCCTGTTTTCACGAATGGCCGGACTATCAATCACGCCGCGCGCGGACGCAACGGAATTGTACTTACACGTATTAACTTCGATCCGCCCGTCCAGCCCTGACTGAACCACGGAAAACACGGAAGACACAGAAGGGGGCGAAGGACTCTCCGCAAACGGCGCTGCTTCCGGTCGACTCCTTTCCGTGGTTTCGGTGTCTTCCGTGGTTGAGGAATCGGAATTCCGACTTGTTCACAACATCGTGACCCGAATGTTGATAACCCTCGCTTGCGCCCGGTGTCCGCCTGCGTAGCCTGAGCATAGTTCGTGCTTTTGCACCCAAGCAGGTCGGATGACTCAACCAAACACAACCAGGCGGCGGCGCAGTTTCCAAGGAAAGCGCCCGTCAATGCAGCGGCCATTCAACGCTGAAGACGTGTTGTCGTTTCCCACGGCGACGATGAGCCGTGCCGATGACTCCTGCCAAAAACCGACTGGCTGGACAATTCGCGGCAGACTGGAAGCGCTGATTTCCAAACCGGCGCTGACCATCAGGGGGCGCAACGCGCTGATTTCGAAATCGGCGCTCCATCCACCAGGCCGTTCAGTTCCAAGATTTTTCGGTGCAATGCCGGGCCGGAGTGCTACTCTCCTGTGCAGTTCACCCAGCAAACCCATGACGACCAAACCTGAACCTGCGGCCATGAAGGCACTTCATCTCCGGCGTGCCCGCGCCTTCACCTTGATTGAACTGCTCGTGGTTATCGCCATCATTGCCATCCTCGCCGCGCTGCTGCTGCCGGCTTTGGCGAAGGCGAAGGAGAAGGCCAAGCGCACGGAATGCCTGAACAACTCCCGGCAGTGGGCGCTGGCGAACCATATTTACTCGTCGGACAGCGAAGACACCTTGCCGCGTGACGGCATGGGCGAGAGCGGCAGTTATCCAGGCAATGTCTTTGGCACGCCACCCGTCCAGACGGGCCATCCGACGGACCCGAACGCGTGGTTCAACGTGCTGGGGCTTGAAGTGGGGGACAAACCGCTCTCCGCTTATTGGGTCGCGCCTGGCACGGCGAGCTTCAACAACAACTCTGCGAGCCTGCCGTTCCCCGGCGGCAACGGGAAAATCTGGCATTGCCCGTCGGCGAAAATGAAAGCTTCGGACGGAGTGTCGGGCGGAGGTCGCTACGGATTTTTCAGCTACGCGATGAACATCGATCTGAAGAAGCGCACCCCCACCGTGAACTTCACCTATCCGGACATGCCCCGCCTCGCCGGCATTCCCAACCCCACGGCCACCGTGCTGATGTTCGACAATGTTTTTAACCCACAGACGGAAGTCGTGAACGGGTCGCCCCAGTTCAACTCGGTGAATCCGGCCAACCGCTGGCGCAGCTTTGCTTCCCGGCATGAAAATGGCGGAATGATCAATTTCCTCGATGGACACGCCGCCTATTTCAAACTGTCCGTCGTCCAAAACGGCGCGGGTGCAAATGAAGGCCTGAACGCTGACCTGATCTGGAACGCACCCTATCGAGAGATCAATCCCTAAAAAACAAACTCCATGAAAACAAAACTCCTGGCCCTCGCGGCCCTCGCCCTCAGCTTGCTGCCCGGTCGCAGCGAGAATCTTCTGGGTGATTCTTTTGGCTACCCCAACGGCCCCGTTGTGGGTGCGCTCGGTTCACCGTGGCTGCCTAACAGTGGAACCGCCAACTCCATGCTGGTGACTAACTTCAGCTTGGAGGTGAGCACCAGCCGGACGGAAGACATTGCGGCTCCGTTGAGCCGGACACTTTCCACCAATGCTGGGGATGCGGCCGCGTACGCCAGCTTCTCTCTTCGGGTCATCGGACTGCCGACAAGCAACGGAACCTACTTTGCCCACTTCACCGGCACGGCCAATCTTGGAGCTCATCGCGGACGTGTCTGGACGGCGATCACTAACGCGGTACCAGGCAAGTTCCGCTTAACGATGGCAAACAGTTCAAATGGCAACGCCACTAACACTCTTTGGCCGACCGATCTCGATACCAACGTCACCTACAAGGTTGTCACCCGCCTCAGTCTCGTGACCGGCATCAGCACGCTCTGGATTGATCCGACCTCAGAAACCGATCCGTCCATTTCTGGAGGCGATGCTCCTAGTCTGACCGACATTTCTCATTACGGGTTTCGCCAAGCCACGGGCGAAGGTATCAACCGGATTGATGACTTGCGCGTCGGTTCGACCTTCGCCGATGTCGCCGGGCCAAACGCCCCGCCGAGCATCTCCTCGATCAGTTCTATCAACCTTGCTGCCAACACCTCTTCCGGCCCGATTGCCTTCACCATTGGCGACTTCGAAACAGCCGCCGCTTCACTCACCCTTTCCAGCACCTCGACCAACACCACGCTGCTGCCCACCAACAACATCGTCTTCGGCGGTAGCGGCGCGAGCCGCACCGTGACCATCACACCGGTGCCCGGCCAAGAAGGCGTCACCCAGGTCGGGATCACCGTGACCGATAGTAGCAACGCCACGGCTACCACCACCTTCACGGTCACCGTCGGCGCGCCCACGATTTCCAACATCCCGAACCAGATTACGCCCACGAATGTCCCGCTTTCCGGCGTGGCCTTCAGCGTGGCCGACGCTGAGACGCCGGGCAGCCTCGTCATCACCACGACCTCCGGGAACACCAACTTGTTGCCCAACGCGAACATCGCAGTCGTAGGCAGCGGCCTGAACCGGACGCTGACTCTCACGCCGGCGGCGAACCAAGCTGGTTTTTCTTTGGTCACCGTGACCGTTAGCGACGGAACACAATCCGCCAGCGACACCTTCATTCTCACGGTATTTCCGAAACTGGGTCTGCTGATTAACGAGCCTTTCTCCTACGCGGATGAGACGCAAATCGCCGGAGGCTCGACCGATTGGATCAACCACAGCGGCACGTACGGACAAACCCTGGTCCGAGGCGGAAAACTTCTGATGAACCAGACCAACAGCGAGGATTTCAACCGCGAGTTCTTCCCGCAGGTTTATTACCCGAGCAATGGCGTGATTCTCTATGCCAGCTTTGTCGTGAACTTCACCAACCTGCCCACGGCGGGCGGCGGCTACTTCTCTCACTACAAGGATGACGGCGTGCTCAACTACCGGGGGCGCATTTTCGCAAGTTCACAAAGCGCGCCCGCCGGGCAGTTCCGCATCGGCGCGGCCAACGCGGCGGCGGCCATCACCACCAACGGGCTGCATCCCACGTTTCTCACCACCAACCAGACTTACAAAGTGGTGACTCGCTACAACATCGCCACCGCCGAAACGACCTTGTGGATCAACCCGGCCTCTGAAAGCAGCACCAAGGTCACGGCCGCAGACACCGCAGGCAGCGTGGCGGTATTCTCCTACGCCTTCCGCCAGGACAACGGCATCGGCACCTTCACGGTCGATGATTTGAAAGTCGGCACTGAGTTCGCGGATGTGTCCACGGTGGTGCAAAGCTACTCCCTCCGCATCTTCAAGTCCGGCGCGGATGTCGTCTTGGCCTGGCCCACGGCGGCCACCGGGTTCACGCTGCAAGTGAACACCGACTTGAACACGACCAACTGGGTGAACGTGGGCACCACGCCCACCGTGGTCGGCAGCGAAAACTTCGTGACCAACACCGCCCCCACCGGCAACGCCTTCTTCCGTTTGAAGAACTGAGACGGGGAAAACAGTTTTGCACGGGCGGCGTTCGTAAGAGCGCCGCCCTTTTTGTTTTTGGAACGGAGCGCCGGCTTCCAGCACGGCGCGAGGGAAGTGGCTACTCACCAACGCGCCGTGCTGGAAGCCGGCGCTCCGAGAACGGCCCGGCCACGCCTTACCGCCGGGGCGGCGGCTGCGTGAAGACGCCTTTGATTTTCTCCAGCCAGTTCGTGCGCTTCTTTTCACCGGCGGTCGGGGCGAGGCGTTCGCACGCGCCGTTGCATTCGGGGCAAAACCGGCGCGGCATGCCGCCGGCCACCCGCAGTTCACGCACGCAATGCGCGCAGAAAACTTGCTGGCACTTGATGCACTGCGTTTGCGCCGCCACGCCGGGATGATGCGCGCAACAGGGCGCGCCGTCCGGCATGTAAGTCGGCGGCGCGGACGGCGCGCCGAGCATGAGGTCGGGCACGGAGATGTGCGCGGGGGCTTCGGCCACGAGCAGTTCCACGTCGCCGAGGCGCAGCGTCTGGCCGGTGAGCACGGCGGCTTCTCCCACGCGGGCGTCATCCACGAAGGTGCCGTTGCGCGAGTTCAGGTCGCGGACCAGCAGCGCCTCGTCCATGAGCCACACCTCGCAATGCTGGCGCGAGACGGACGGATGCGGCACGAGGAAATCATTCTCGCCCTCGCGTCCGAGGCGGTTGCAGCCGGGCGTGAGGAGAATTTCCGGCAGCGCCAGGCTGGAGTCTTTGGCCAGCAATCTTGCCATGTGA
>JBBQYK010000049.1:0-17131 GCA_038208765.1 Verrucomicrobiota bacterium | reverse complement strand
CCCTTGAGTTCGAGCAGCAGCCCGATGTCCACCAAAATGTCTGCGACCTGATCCTTGTCCATGTGGGCGAAGCTAAGGACGAAGCCGGAACTCAGGGAAGCAGGAAAACCAGCCGTGGTGGCGGCGTCTCGGCAGAGCGCCGGTGATCTCCGTCCGAGATGATGGCGGCGCTCTGCCGAGACGCCACTAGGCGGAAGGACTCACGCCAGCAACTTCTCCACCACCTCGCCATGCACATCGGTCAGGCGGAAGTCGCGGCCCTGGAAACGATAGGTGAGCTTGGTGTGATCGAAGCCGAGCAGGTGCAGCATCGTGGCGTGCAGATCGTGGACGTGGACTTTGTCCTCGGTGGCGTTGAAGCCGAAGTCGTCCGACTTCCCGAGCGTGATTCCGCGCTTCACACCGCCGCCGGCCAGCCAGTAAGTGAAACAGTTCGGATGATGATCGCGCCCGTCGTTGCCGCCTTGCACCATCGGGGTGCGGCCGAATTCGCCGCCCCAGATCACCAGCGTGTCGTCGAGCAGGCCGCGTTGCTTCAAGTCCTTGACCAGCGCGGCACTGGCGCGGTCCGTGGTTTTGCAGTTGTTCTTGAGGCCGTTGGTCAGGTCGCCGTGCTGGTCCCACGACTCGTGGAAAATTTCCACGAAGCGCACGCCGCGCTCAATCATCCGTCGCGCCAACAGGCAACTGTTGGCATAGGAGGCCTTGCCTGGCTCCGCGCCGTACAGTTCCAACGTGGCTTTCGATTCTTTCGTCAGGTCCATCAGCTCCGGCGCGCTGGCCTGCATCTTGTAAGCCATCTCAAAGGAGTTGATGCGCGTGGCGATCTCAGGATCGCCCACCACATCGAGACGTTTTTTGTTCAGCGCATTGATCGTGTCGAGCGTGCTGCGTTGCATCTCGCGGTCCACGCCCGGCGGGTTCGAGAGATAGAGGACGGGATCGCCGACGTTGCGGAACATCGTGCCCTGATGCAGCGACGGCAGAAAGCCCGCGCCCCAGTTCGACGCGCCGCCGCTCGTGCCTTTGCCGCCGGTGTTGAAGACGACGAAACCCGGCAAGTCCTGCGCCTCGCTGCCTAGCCCGTAGGTGGCCCACGAGCCGACACTCGGACGGCCAAACTGCTGCGATCCGGTGTTCATCATGATCTGCGCGGGCGCGTGATTGAAGGCGTCCGTGTGCATCGACTTCACGATGGCGATGTCATCAGCGACCTCGGCGAGATGCGGCAGCAGTTCGGAAAGCTCCGCGCCGGACTGGCCGTGCTTCTTGAATTTGAACTTCGGCCCGAGCAGCGCGGAGTTCGGCGTGATGAACGCGGAGCGATAGCCCTTCAACAACTCGGCGGGCGGCAGCTTGCCATCGTACTTCGCCAGTTCCGGCTTGTTGTCGAACAACTCCAAGTGACTCGGCCCGCCGGCTTGAAACAAGTAGATGACGCGCTTGGCCTTCGGCTTGAAGTGCGGCTGTTTCGCCGCCATCGGATTCACCGACGGCGCGGCCCAACCGCTCTGCTGGAACAACGTGCCCAGCGCGATGCTGCCGAGACCGACGCCGCACTGCTGGAGAAACCAGCGGCGCGAAACCGCCGTCGGGTTGTGGCCGCGATAAAGGTGTGATTGGCAGTTCATGGCTGGCTTGATGTTTCCTTGACGAGTTCTTCCATTTCCACTTCCGCTTCGAGGCGGTCCATCCACGCGTGAACACCTTGCGCACGCAGGTCGATTCCGTGGTGTTCAGCGGTCGTTCGCATCCAGGACAGGTAATCCCAGCGCTCCGCTTCGGTGAGTTCCAGATTCACCCGCGCCAGTTCCTCGCCGAAGGCCCGGACATGGAAGGCGCGCTCGATCTGTTGCAGGCGGCGCAACTGGGCTGGCGTCGGAGGCGGCATTTTCATCGACGGGTTCATGTTCAGTTCAAATAAGCGAAGTTTTCCCGCACGTCCGGCAACCACAGGGTCGCCTCGGCAATCAAGCCTGATTTGTGAATTGCTTCGTGCCGGGCCGCTTCAATCAATCTTTCGATACCATAGTCGCGCAACGGCGAGACGGCCAGATGAACCTCCGCGCATTGCAACCTGATCGGATGGGATTCTGCGAGAGGCATTCCGTCAGGCATCCGCGCACGGCGAACTGCAACAAGGTAGGGCCGCAATGCGCGCTCGTAGATGGAGATACGCAGCGCGTCGAGCCGCTCCCACAAGAGCCGTTCGGCAAGCAGGGCTGCGCGAACTCGCTGGTCGCGTTCCACCGCGAGCCGCAGGGCTGGGCGTCGCGCCAGCAGCTCCGCCGGACAGGAAAAGTCACGCAACAATTCCGCCAGTGTGTCCTCGCTGAAAATATGCAGCCAACCCCGTTGGTCGCCCATCTTCACGAGTCGCGTGCCCAGCAAGGTGATGAAGGGCCAGTCCTTGTCGCGGTTGGTCCGCTTCATCTGGGCCACGATGTGTGGGCTGATGTAGAGGCCGGACACTTCGCCTTCCCACGGACCGGAGCCGCGCAGCGCGCGACCGAAAACATCCAGCGTCACCGCACCCGGCCCGCGCCCCCAGTTGAAGTGGCTGGTCCAGCCTCCACGGTGCCAGCGCTCGTCCAACGGAGGACTGAGGTTGCCGCGATACGCGCACGGCAGCCCGCCCACCTGTTGCGCCGCCAATTCATCCAGCAACAAGGAAAAATTTTGGGGATGACAGAGGAGGTCGCAGTCCTTGGTCGTCTCCGCGAGTTGGAAATGCACGCATGCCAGTCCGCTGGTGATGGCGCAGAGAATCCCACGCGCTTGCAGACGCGCCACCAACTCCAGATAGAACCCGTGCAATTCTTTATCTGTCACGGCGGTTCGTTACTCCTTCGTAATGGTCTCGTCGAGGTTCAACAGCACGCGCGCGACGAGCGTGTAGGCGGCGAGTTGCGTGGGCGTCGTTCCGGGTGGCAGATCCTTCGGCACGGCAGCTTTGCCAGTCGCGACTTCGGGCGCGCTGATCCAGCCCTCGGCCATGCGTTGCTTTTCCTTGTTCAAGAGCTTGGTGAGTTCCTGCACTTCGTCCGGCTGTGGCGAACGGGCGAGTGCGCGGCGGAAGGCGTAGGTGATGCGTTCCTGATCGGTCTGGCCGCCTTCGGCCAACGTCTTGCGCGCGAGAGCCTGGGAACATTCGACGAAGAGCGGTTCGTTGAGCGAGACGAGGGCTTGCAGCGGTGAGTTGGAGCGCTGGCGACGCACGCAGGCGGTGTCGCCGTTCGGCACGTCGAAAGTTTGCAGCGCGGGATAGGGCGTGGAGCGGCGGCGGAAGGTGTAGAGCGCGCGGCGATATTTGTCCGGCCCGGTCTCATGCGTCCACGGGAAGGGAGCATAGCTCGTGGGCGGCTCGAACAGGAAAGCGGGCGCGGGGGTCATGATGCTGGGGCCGCCCAGTTTTGGATTCAGCAATCCGCTCGCGGCCAGCGTGATGTCGCGAACAATCTCTCCTTCGACGCGAAAGCGTGAGCCGCGCGCGAGCCAGCGGTTGTAAGGATCTCTCTCGATCATCTCGGGCGTGAGTTTGGACGACTGGCGGTAGGTCGCGCTGTTCACGATCAGGCGGTGGAGATGCTTCACGCTCCAGTCGTGCTCCATAAATTCCACCGCGAGCCAGTCGAGCAGTTCAGGATGCGACGGCAGTTCGCTCTGCGTGCCGAGGTCTTCCGGCGTGGTCACGAGGCCGTTGCCGAAGTAGGCCATCCAAACGCGATTGACCATGACGCGCGCGGTGGTCGGAGATTTCCGGTCGGTCATCCATTTCGCGAACGTGAGGCGGGAGCCGTCGGCGTTCTTGGGCAACGGGTTCAGCACGGCGGGGACGCCGGCCTTCACTGGAGTCGCGGGCTTGAGCCAGTCACCGCGGCGCAACAGGCGTGTGTCGCGCGGCTGTTCGCGCGCAGCGAGCGTCATTGAAGTCGCGCCGTCCGGATACTCTTTCCAGAGCGCTTCGATCTGGTCGTTCGCGTCCTTCCACTCCGGCACGGTCGTGCGCCAATACGAGAACACCGTGGCAACCTGGACCGGCGTGCGCTGGTCGCGGGCGATGGTGAGGATGTCGCGGACTTTCTTCGGCAACGGATCGGCCTTCGCTCCGCCCTCGGCTTTCGTGGCACTGATGCGGAAGCGGCCGAGGTTGTTGTTCATGTGGTCGTCGCTGTTCCAGCCGCCGTGATTCTGCTGGAGGCCGATGCGCCAGTAGGTGCCGTTGGTGAAGCCCAGCGGTTTCTCCGCGACGAAAACGGCCTTGCGCTCCTGGTTGCGCCGGCCCGGTCCCACGTTGATGCCCCACGCGGTGTTGCCGTTGCCGTCGATGGCAAATTTAATCGGCCCGGTCGGGCGCGCGTTGGTGGACTTGTCGTAATAGTTTTTTTCCAACGCGCGTTCGGTCTGTTCGACATCGGCGGTGGCTTCCTTCCACTTCGCCTTCGACTTGTTGGTGATGTTTTTGGCGTCCATCGCCTCGACGTTGAACTCGCTCAACGCGCACGTTCCGTTGAAGGCGCGGCCTGGCCCGCCGTAGGGCAGGTTGGGATCGGTGAGCAGTTCGAGCCGAAAGGCGGAGAGTCCGCTCAAGTCATTCGTCGTGCGAAACCACTGGGTCATTTTCGTAGGCGCGTAACCGCACGCGAGCCAGGAGCCGTCGCCCTTGTCCTCGTAGCGTTGTGAGCGCTCGCCCTCCTGATGAAGGTCGCCGAGCACGATCCACTCCGGCTGGTTGTGGCGCACGGAGTCTTCCCAAGCGGCCATCTTTTTCTCCCAGTCGGGCACGCGGTGTTTGAGATCCGCTTCGGTTTCGGCCAACTGGCGATGGAAGTCCGCGAGCTTCATCTGCTGCTCCGTCGAATAGACCACGGGCCGCGCCTCGTGGTCGTTGTTGATGAAAGCGAACAGGCGATAATATTCCTCCTGCGAAATGGGATCGAACTTGTGGTTATGGCACTGCGCGCACTGGATGGTCACGCCGAGCATGGCCTTGCCGATGGCGTCCATGCGGTCAAACATCGCCTCCATGCGGAACTGCTCAGGGTCAATCGCGCCCTCCATGTTGACCATCGAGTTGCGGAGAAATCCGGTGGCGACGATTTGCTCCTGCTTCGCGTTGGGCAATTGATCGCCCGCGAGTTGCTCGATGAGAAACTGGTTGTAAGGCAGGTCGCGGTTGAAGGAGTTCACGACGTAATCGCGATACGGCCACATCTCACGCGACATGTCCTTTTCGTAGCCGTCGCTGTCCGCGTAACGCGCCGCGTCGAGCCAGTGCCGGCCCCAGCGTTCGCCGTAATGGGGCGAGGCGAGCAGGCGATCCACGACTTTTTCGTAAGCGCCTTTCGACCGGTCGGCGAGGAACGCATCGACTTCCTGCGGCGTGGGCGGCAGGCCGACGAGATCGAGCGACAGGCGGCGGAGCAGGGTAACTTGGTCGGCTTCGGCGGAGGGCGTGAGGCTTTCTTTTTGCAGACGGGCGAGGATGAAGCGGTCGATGGGGGAGGAGTAATCATTGATCAGTGAGTCAGTAATCAATGCGCCTCCTTTCGGTACCGCACCGGCCGTTCGAGACTGATTACTGATTACTGATTTACTGATCACCGGCACCGCAGGCTTCACCGGTGCCTTGAACGCCCAATGCTCCTTCGGGTCTTTTCCGCCCGCGATTTTCTCGGGCATCTTCGCGCCCTGATCAATCCACGCGCGCAGCACCCCGACTTGCTCGGCGGTGAGCTTCTCGCCCTTCTTGGGCATCTTGAGTTCGTCGTGCAGGCTCGCGACGGCATGGATCAAAATGCTCTCCGCACTTTTTCCCGGCACGATGACTCGTCCGTGGTCGCCGCCCTGCAAGGCTGCCGCGCGGTCATCAAGGCGAAAGCCCGACTCCTGGTTCTTCGCTCCGTGGCAACTCCAGCAACTCGCCTCGAAGATCGGCTGCACGTCGCGCGTGAAATCAATCGGGCGCGTCGCGGCGGGCGAGAGCTTGGAAAGGTCAGCGGCGAGCGCGGCGCACGCAGCCACGGAGCCAGCGGCGGCGAGACGGATCAGTTGTCGCATGGGTCTCATGGTGATTTAGACAGAGTGTTTCTTACGACGCCCGGCGCGTCACCGAAATTCTACCAGAGTTGGAATGGCCTCACGCGAAGGACGCGAAGGGCGCAAAGGAAAAACGACGAACTGAAGGTAGGGCGCGGTGTCCTCACCGCGCCGCGCTGAAATCGGAGAAGCGTGCCGCAACTTGCCAAAGTCTCACTCCGCCGCGCTGAGGACAGCGACGCCCCACCTGCGATGGTGTCTTCCTTTGCGCCCTTTGCGCCCTTGGCGTGAGGCAAATCTTTCTGAACATCTTTTCCATTTCATGTTTCACTCCGCGCATGAGCGACGACGTGTCCCGGCTGGAGAATATCGAATCAAACCTCGCGCACCTCGAACGGCAGTACGAGGAGTTGAACCAGGTGGTCATCGAACAGGCGCGCATCATCACCCGGCTGCAAAAGGAACACGTCAAAGTTTCCACGGCCGTGCAGACGATGGAGATCGACCGCATCAGCGCGAACAACACCAGGCCGCCGCACTACCAGTGACGTGCCCCCGGCGTCCCGCCGGGTGGGGGTGTGAACCGGTCGAGGTGCGCTTGAATTGAGAAACGCTCCACCCGGCGGGACTCCGGGGGCACGTTGGGGCACGTTCTTCGCGCTTGCGCGTATTCGCAAACCGCCGTCAGCTAGCCCCATGCAACCACCCATGCCCCGGAGCGCGGGCGTCTCGCCCGCCGGGCGACCAAGATGGTCGCGCTCCATCACTCGAAGCTTCGCAGCCCTGGCGGTTTGTTTCTTCGCGGCCACCGTTCACGCCGCCACTCCGCCGACCATCGTGCTCGTCAGCGGGGAGGATGAATACCAGTCGGCGGAAACACTGCCGGCCTTCGCGAAATTTCTGGAGACGAACCACGCCTGCAAAACCATTTACCTCCGCCGCGAGTCGAAGCCGGACACCATCGCCGGACTCGACGCGCTGGAGCGCGCGGACCTGCTCATCCTCTACGCGCGGCGCATGACCTTGCCGGACGACCAGTTGAAGAAATTTCAAAACTACTTCGCCTCGGGCAAGCCGGTGATCGGCCTGCGCACGGCGAGCCATGCGTTCCAGAACTGGCTCGTGTTCGACAAGCAGGTGCTGGGCGGAAATTACCAGAATCACTACGGCAAAGATTTGCTGCCGAAGATCGCGGTTCATCCGGCGGCGCGGGAGCATTCGATTCTGCGCGGCGTGCCCGGCGCGTTCACCTCCGCCGGCTCGCTCTATCGCAACACGCCATTGTCGGCGAACACCACGCTGCTGCTCACCGGCGCGATTCGCGACCAGGAAGTCGAGCGCGTTGAACCAGTGGCCTGGACGCATACCTATCAGGGAGCGCGCATCTTTTACACCTCGCTCGGACACGCGAAAGATTTCGAGGATGAGGCATTCCGACGCCTGCTGGTCAATGCGATCCAGTGGGCGCTAAACCAAGCCCTGCCGGCTCCGACCGGCCCACGATGAAGAGCAGCATGAATGATTTCCCGTCCAACGGGTCTGAAGTAACCGGATGAAACGTCATCTCCACGAACCGCTCACAAAACGGAGTGCGGCCATCGCCATCGTGGCGCTGCTCGGGCTGGCGTTGCTCGGCTGGGGCGGCTGGAATCTTTACCTGCGGTTCAGCGGCCGACCGTTGTCCGTGGCGCAAACCAAGCGCGCGATCTGGAAACATCTTGGGCAGCAGTCGCGGGCGAAAAAAATTCAGCCGCCGCCGGAGTCCGCCGACGCGACGATTTTCTCCACCGGAATTCCCGCGCCGGTTCTCACCACCCCCACAAATCGCGCGGGCCGCGTGCGCGCCGTGGCGCGCACGAGCCGCGGGCCGCTCGATATGCCGGAGACCACGCTGTCCGAATACTTCCGCACCAACCAGGCGCTGGCCGCGAGCTACGACACGATGTACCGCTTCATCGGCGAGCAACTCAAAGCCACGGACGCCGTGCTGGCGGGCACGAACGCCACGCGGGAATTCACGGCGCTGGCGCTCGCCGGCGAAGCCAGCATTTACGCGCGCACCAACGCGCTGGACTACTGGCTCAGCGCGCGCATCTGCGACGCCTATTTGTGGCCGCGCCTCTCGCTCGCAGCAGGAACGAACCGCGCGGGCGTGTCGCAGGACGCAATGCTGACCGTGTGCGAGCTGGCCTACCGCGACGCCAGTGAAACGAACAACATGATCCGCGCCTATGAAACCATCCTGGCCCGCAGCACGCGCACGGCCTCCGTGGACATGGCGCGCTTTCGCCTCGCACTGATTTACATCGACCACGGGCGGAATGCCGAGGCGTTGAAACTGTTGAAGTCTCTTCAGTCGCTCAAGTCGGTGAAAATTGACCGCGAGATCGCCACGCTCGAACGGCTGCTGGCGGAGAAGCCGAAGTGACGGAACTGCGGCCCGCCGGCTCCGCAGATCAAACCAGTTTGCCGGCGGCGCTAGCGCGGGAACAGCCGGGGACCAAACTTCAACATCACCACCGCCCACACCACGATCAGCGCGAAGACCAAGAGGGTGATGCCTAGCGCCACGCGTTTCATCCAGCGAATGCGTTCCTGGGTGCGCTCCTTTTCCTGCGCCTGGAACGCCTTGAGTTGGGCGAACTCGCGCTCTAGCGCGGCGGTGGCGTTCGCGGCGCGGAGCGTGACCACGTGCCACTCTTGCTCGTGGCCGGGAAAGACCGCCGGGCGTTGCGGCAACAGTTCTTCGCTCGCGCGCTCGAATCCATGAACGCGCCAGCCCGCCGCGTTCATCTGCGTCCAAAGCCGTTCGAGCGCGTGGTTTTGGATGATGACTTGCAGGCGGTTCCAAAGCAGTTCACGAAACGTGCCGGAAAGTTCGGGCTGCGCGATGGCCTCGCTGTGCAGGCACCCTTGCGCGCCGGCGAGTTGCAGGCCCACGGCGGCGAGCACCCGTCCGGCGTCGTCGCTCACGACCTGAAATTCCGTGAAGCGTTTCTCCAGCGCCTCGGTCGGCAACTGCTCCAGCCGCCACAACGCGAGAAGCTGCGGCAGATCCTCGACGGTGGCGCGGCGGGCCACGTAGCGCGGTTCAGTCATGGTCATGAAAATAGAAATCGTGCGGCGCGGGTAAAGACTTGATTGAAAACTTCGGCAGCCTGGGGCACGCCGTCTTCGCCCTTTCATTCGCCCGCTTGAAATGATAACCACCGTCCACACCGCGAGTATGAAAACGACCTCTCACGCCAAATTCCTTTCGGCCGTCTTGCTCATGCTGTCGGCAGGCGATGGAACCGCCGCCACCGCGAAATTGCAACGAGACTGGTGGAACGAGTGGGCTTGAAATGGGCGGGCCGGCCAGAACCGGTAGAGCCGAAGTCCTTGGGACTGCTGCGAGCATCGCAGTTCTGGGTTCAAGCGGAGCGTCGGCCCACCAAGGACTCGCCTGCGGCGGGGAACCAGAACGGCCATTCTTGCCGCAGGTGAGGAAAGTTTGAAAATGCCTGTGAAAAAATGCTTCCCGGTGAAATGACTTCGGGCAGGATACTCCGGTGAAAATAATCCCGGTCCTGATCCTTCTGCTTTGCGTCGCAGGCTGTGCTCAGCAAAAAAGTTTGGCCAAGCGGTTGAAAGACGCTGACCGCGTGGTGGTCACGAACTTGTCCGACGGCTTGAGCATTTCAGTCGAGGGTGCGGAAATGGGCAGACTTGTTGAGGCTATTTCCACAGGAAAAAAAGAAGACCCTGCCGTGAGTTGCAGCCCCTACCTTCACATTCAATTTTTCAAGGGGAACAAACACATCGTGACCATAGCGAGTTGCACTCCAGTCTTCTGGATCGATAAACAACCATTCAGCGATGCAACAGGCACGTTAGAAGCACTGACTCGAAGGTACCGTGAGGAGCATCCGGTTAAATTTTAACGCGCTTCCAGGTTGGAATATCTCACCAGGACAGCCGTCGTAGGCGAGGTGGCTTTGAGCGTGAAACTGCGCGTGTAGTTCATCTGATTGAGCGGATCACTGCCCTTCGCTCGATACCGAATGGTTTGGAGTCCAAGGCGATACTCGAACATCGCTTCCTCGTGCATCTCCGGTTTTTCAAAAAACGCCTGTTCGATCTGAAGGGCGTCAGACACTCGATTGGCAATCTTCCACGATTCCTCCTGGGAGATTGGCACAGCTTGCTCGGACAATCGTTTCAACGTGTCCATGTCGGCACGACTGATGGCGCGGAACGGATTATCGGGGCCGCGTTGCCCGAAATGCGTAATGCCCTCGAACGTGCCGCTTCGCATGTAGTCGGCTGTCCAACCATCCCCAATCACGAATGGGCAGATGATTCCATTTGGCGTGTGGATGATTCGGATTTTGCTGCACTCGGACGCGGATACTTCCCTTTCAAATGGACTGACTCCAAGCCGGTTCAATGTGGCAACAAACTCACGAAATTTGGGAAAGACTTTGCTCGTGAACTCTGCGTCTTGCGCGCCAGCCAGAGTGTCGTCGAGCCTGTTTTTTGTACGCCCCGAGCGGGATTCCTCAGTTGGCAGGGGTTTTGCAGAGGCCGAGACCTCGGGTGATGCAGGCGCAGTTGGTCGGACGGCAGGTTTTTGCCAAAGCAGATAGACTCCAACTATCACCGCCCCGATGAGCGCACCGAGAATGATTTTCCGCTTCACAAACTCAGCGGCTCTCGTTGGCGTTGTAACCCAAAAAGCCGAAGCCGAATACAGTTGGCCCCCAGCCTTGAACTGAAGGGTAAGCTAGGTTCGCTCTCCACACGGCCGTGGTGATTTCCGTGTCGTAGTCTTCGCCGTCTAGCCATTCAAAGTGGATGCGGATGATCCAGTTCATTTTTGTTGCGCCGGTGTAAGAAATTGTGCTGAAGCCCACAAAAGCAGACTTCTTGATTTGGCCGTCGGTTGCTTGGTCAACCCCGGGCGGCGTTCCTGTCGCGTCAGGAAATTCACTGAAAACACCCGCCGCAGAACAGCCAGTAAGCATGGTCGAGAACAAGCGAGTCCCATAAGTTAGCTGATAGACTCCGCCAATAAATCCATAGCCGTTGCCAAGAAGGGTGGCTAACTGCTTGGTTGTCAGTCGAACGTCAAGGTAGTCGTCGTCACCGGGAATCATGCCAGAACCGCTACTATGCCCATCAAAGAGCCAAGAACCTGTGAATTGATTTTTGAGCGCGTTGGTCAAGGCGGTGAGATCGTTAGTTTGTGTTGCACGCCGGATGGGAAACGGGTCACTGGTGAAGTCGGCACGGACCGCATTGTAGTCCTCTCGGTTGGAGCCAATGATGTCTTCATTGAAGTAAGCCGCCCAGTTTATGGTCGATGAAACATTCGCATTCATGTCCGCCAGCAAATTATTGAGGTAGCTGCTCGGCCACGTACCATACGAGACGACGTATTTTCCGACGCTCACGCCATTATCCACAAAATTGGTGATGAGCAGCTTTCTTGGCGGGGCCGCCGCCGCGCTGCCGCCAGAAGGCGGACTGTGGGTCAAAGAAAAGACGTAACTGCGCTCATTGACCGCGCCATTTGAAAGGTCGGTGAAATTCCATGTGCGACTGATGCTTCCATTGACAGACTGGCCGCTGGCGGTGTGCAGGAGAACGCCATTCGTTTTGAAAACCTCAAACGTGTAATCCTGCGTGCTGGTGGTTTTGTATTGAAGGGTGAGCGAGCCGGATTTCGACCAGAGCGGAGAGTAATTCTGCATCGCGACCTCATTGGTGAAATTCACCGTGACATTGGCCGCGCTTTGGAAGGGAGAATAGTCATCCAAAACTGAATCGCCGTCCGTATCCACCGGCACACCCTCGTTCGAGGCCAAAACCCAGATTTGGTGTGAGCCATTCGGAAACCGCGCCGTCGGCACCGTGACGATTCCATTTTGATTGGACTGAAGCACTGCCACTTGCACTGCCCCCACAAAAACCTTCACGCCCGTGAGCGGCAGAATATCCGTGACCCGGATTTGCAGCGGAATGTCGTTGCTAACGGTGGCACCGGCCATTGGCGAAACGATGGAAATGGACGGGCCAGTGTACGCATCCAGATTCACCGCGTTGAAAAAGCGGGCGGCTTGGGAAGCAGTGCCGTCGAATTGTTTGTTGGTTGAGGTTGCAGAAAAAACTTGGGCCAGAGTCCAAGTGTTGAAGGGATCAGCGTTCACCGAGCTTTTCAGTCCCACGCCATAAACCGTCCCCGGCACCGTGTTGTTCACGTCGAGCAGGAAATTTGTGGCGTTAGTGCTGGTGATTTTTACCCAGAGGCTGGTGGAAGCGTAGCTGTAGGCGGGCGGGCCGGAATAGAACGAACCACCTCCTCCCCCACCGCCATTCGTGCTGCATGGGTTGCACGGAGCCATTGAAGACATGGCGCTCATGCCTCCTTCGCTTTCGCTCGACGAAAAACTTTCAGCGAACAACGAGAAATAATCCACCGCCGTATCGTCATAGAGAAATTTGTTCCCGCCCAAGTCGAAAAGCGGCAGGCCGGGCATCGGGTTGAACGGCAGCGGCGGGATGTTGCGTTGCGCGGAGTAGAAATGAGGCAGGCTCGGACGCTTGAGGGCTGTTTCCCCGGACGCCGTCTTTTCGGTCGGCGGTGCGAGCGGCACCGGAGCGTCGGGCTTCACCATTGATTCCCACCGGAAAGGTCGGGCGACAGGCGTGTTTTTCGATTCACCAGCGAACGTGGTGCAGGCCGCAAAGGAGGACAGGAACAGAGCGAGTATTTTCATGGTGCCTCTAGAGCTAGATTTGAGTGTCTGGCCCGACAGGAACCGAATCACCGTCTGAATGCAAGCACGCAATGACCAGCATGCTTGGTAGATAGTTCGTCCGGCCTCTTGCTCTGCTTGGCTTCGTGGCTTCGCCTCGCAGCGTGTCAGAAATTTTGGCTGTCAACATCCGCACAGCCCGGACGCGCGCGGGGTTTTCTCAAGAAAGACTGGCCGAAAAATCAAACCTCTCACGGAACTACATTGGGAATGTGGAGCGCGCAGAATACAAAATCACCCTGGAAGCCTTGGCCCGCATTGCGAAGGCACTCAAGGTCACGGTGCATGATCTGACGAATGGGATTTAGCAACGGTGTGTCCGGCGTGTGGCTGGAAAATGTGCTGCCGGGCCGGACGAACTACGTGCAGGCGTCCGTGGATCTTGTGCAGTGGACGACGATTCAAACCAACACGGCCACCAACGCCGTCTTCATCGCCGACCCCGCGCCAGCGCCGCAAAAATTCTACCGCGCGGTGGAAATTCCCTGAACGGAAACGCGGCGAACTATTTGTCCCGCTGGTAGCGCACGGTCCAAAAATACTGGCTGCGGCACAGGGTCAGTTCCTTCGCCTGACCCTGGAGCACGCGAGTGATCCCTTCATCCGTCGGAAAATTCTTCAGCACTTCAGTCGTGGAACCGTCATCAAGCCGGCGTTGCTGGTAAGTGTTTCCTTCCTCATCCCGGCGCGAACTGGGAGTGCTGCTGCCGGGCACAAACTGGTTGTCGATGAACACGACGACGCTTCTAGGCTTCAGTCGTCGGTGCAGGGTTTGCAGGAACTTTTCCAGATCAGGCGGGGTCAGGTGCGACCACCAGAAGACGGCGAGAGCAGCGTCGAAATCGCCCGCGAGTTGATCGAGTTGGAAGGCGTCCGTGCGCTGGAAGGAAACCGAGGCGGCTCCGAGCTTCTTGGTTCTCGCGATGGCCAGCACTTCGTCGTTGAGGTCCGTCGCGACGACAGAGCGCGCCGTGTGGGAGAGAACTTCCGTCCACCAGCCAGTGCCGCAGGCGATTTCCAGCACGCGACGGCCCGCGAAAGTTTGCGCCACAAATTCCCGGAGAGAGCGCAAGTCCGCCTGGCGTTCCGGCTTCTGGTAAATGCGTTCGTACTCGGGTGCGCGCCGCGAGTAGTAGCAGGCGAGCGCGTCCATGTCAGCCGACGGCCTGCGGTCCCTGGCCGCCGCTGATGAGGAAGAGCGTGGCCATGCGCACGGCGAGGCCGTTCGTGACTTGTTCGAGAATCACCGAGCGCGGGCAGTCGGCGATCTCGCTGTTGATTTCCACGCCGCGATTGATCGGGCCGGGGTGCATGATGAGCGCGTCGGGCTTGGTGCGCGCGAAGCGCTCATTGTTCAGGCCGAAGAGCTTCGTGTATTCGCCCAGGCTCGGGAACATGGACTGGCGCTGCCGTTCGTGCTGGATGCGCAGGAGGTTGATCACGTCGGCGGATTCAATCGCCTCATTCACGTCGTAGGTCACGCGGCAGCCCATGCGCTCAAAAACTTTCGGCACCAGCGTGCTCGGTCCGCAGAGCGTTACTTTCGCCCCGAGCTTCGTGAGCGCCCAGATGTTCGAGCGCGCCACGCGGCTGTAAAGAATGTCGCCGAGAATGGTGACGTTCAGCCCCGCGATGCGGCCTTTCTTTTCGCGAATGGTGAAGGTGTCGAGCAGCGCCTGCGTGGGATGCTCGTGCGCGCCGTCGCCGGCGTTGACGATGTGAGAGTTGACCACCCGGGAGAGAAAATGCGGTGCTCCGCTGGCGCTGTGGCGGATGACGATGATGTCGGCGTTGAGCGCTTCCAGGTTTCGCACCGTGTCTTTAAGCGTCTCGCCCTTCTTCAGCGAGGAGGCTTCGGCAGTGAAGTTGATCACGTCCGCACTGAGCCGCATGGCGGCCAACTCAAAACTGATGCGGGTGCGGGTGGACGGTTCGATGAACAGATTGATGACGGTCTTGCCGCGCAGCGCCGGTGTTTTTTTGATGGCGCGTTCACCGACGGCTTTGAACGCGCGCGCCGTGTCGAGCACGGTGGTTATTTCGTCGGCCGTGAGCGATTCGATGTCGAGAAGGTGGTGGCGCGTCCAGCTCATATTTTTTCCAAGGTCACAATGTCTTCGCCGCCATCTTCCTTGAGTTGCACATTCACGCGCTCGCGCAGGGAAGTGGGAACATTCTTGCCGACGAAATCCGCCTTGATGGGCAGTTCGCGATGACCACGGTCGATGAGCACGGCAAGTTGCACGCGCTGCGGGCGGCCGAAGTCATTCAGCGCGTCGAGGGCGGCGCGCGTGGTGCGCCCGCTGAACAGCACGTCGTCCACGAGCACCACGGTTTTGTCGGTCACGTCGAAGGGAATCTCCGTGGGATGCACGTTCGGCGCGGCCTGGTTGCCGATGTCGTCGCGGTGCATGGAGACATCCAGCGTTCCGACGGGCACGGGCTGGCCGATAATTTTTTGCAGGAGAGCGGCCAGACGCGCGGCGAGAAAAACGCCGCCGCGTTGCACGCCGACGATGACGAGGTTCTTCGGCGGCTCATTGCGCTCGGCGATTTCGTGCGCCATGCGCTGCAAGGTGCGTTCCAGCGTGGCCGCGGTGAGGATGAAGGTGTCAGGCATAAAAAAACGAACCGGCTGGCGCCGATTCGTCCGCTGCTGATTTTGGTTGTTGCTGCATTTCCTTCGCGGCCTCGCGGGACCGCGTTAAAGGACTGTTTGTTTGCCTTAGGCTGGCTGCCCAGGCTGGCGCGCTCTGCGCCACTTGGCGCGGTGCCGGATGATCCAGTCGGTCAGCGCGCGCTCGAAGCCGATGTCGTAGCCGGCCTTCTCCGACTCGAACCATTTGTGCCGGAGGATTTCCTCCCGCTCCGCCTGGAACTCGCGGTAGAGCGAGGTCTGTTTGATAAACTCCGTGCCGCCCTGACTGTCGTTCGAGTTGTTTGGCATAAGCGAATTGCTCAGGAATGTAACAGTTGGCCGTGCGGTGACAATGATTTTACCGGCGTGGGGATGTAGGACGGGAACGGGCAGAGGAGGATCAATGAAGCGAGGGGTTCAGGATAATCCGCGCCGCCTCCGGCAAATCTTTCACGCGAAAATCCGGCGGCTGCCTCAGCGCCTCATCGTAGCCGCGGTCGATGAACACGGTGCGACAGCCGGCGGCGTGGCCGCAGTCGATGTCGCGCCAGCGGTCGCCGACCATCCAACTGGCAGCGAGATCAATGTGCAGATCTTTCGCTGCGCGCAGCAACATGCCGGGCCTCGGCTTGCGACAATCGCAATCGGACTTCCCCTGGCCGGGGTGATAACAAACCTCCACCCGATCCAGGGGCAGCGTGCGCCCCATGTGCGCGTGCAACTCCTCGACCGTGGATTGCGCCATCGTGCCGCGCCCGACATCCGGCTGGTTCGTGACCACGACCAGCAGATAGCCGGCCCGCTTCAACTGACGGCAGGCTTCGATTACGCCGGGAAGGATTTCAAATTCCGCGAGGCTCGTGGGCGGGTAAGGCTTGTTGTCGCGCGTCAGGGCACGATTGATCACGCCGTCGCGGTCAAGGAAGACGGCGCGCTGCAAAGTGGGACTCACTTCGCGCTTTCCCACTTGGTCCGGTTCACCTTCAGCTTCGGATGTGAGACGAACAGGTGCCAGACGACGCCTTGGAACGCCTCCGAGTGCGGCGTGACGTGTTCAGGATTCACCGTGGGGACGATGACGCAGGCGTCGGCTTCCTTCGCCGTGTAACCACCGTCGCGGCCCACGATGCCGAGCACGCTCGCGCCAACCTGCTTGGCGAGTTGAATGGCGCTGACGAGATTCGGGCTGACGTTTTTTTCCACGTTGCCGCCGCCGACGGAGAAGATCAGCAGCGCATCCTTGCCGTTCACACGCGAGCCTTTGAGCCATTCGCTGAACACGGTGGCCCAGCCTTCGTCGTTGGTGCGCGCGGTGAGTTCGCTCACGTTGTCCGTGGGCGCGTAGGCTTCAAAGCCGCAGATTTTGCGGAAGTCATTCACGGCGTGACCGGCATTACCAGCGCTGCCGCCGACGCCGATGATGAAGAGCCGCCCGCCGCGTTCCCGCACGCGCGCCAGTTCATCGACCATTTTGTCGATGGCGGCGACGTCCAGGCCGGCGACGACCTTCTGTGTTTCTTCGAGATACGATTGGGTGAAACTCATGCGCGCGGAATCAAACACCGGAGTTCGCCATGCCAAAAGAACAAAAGTGCCTCACGCCAAGGCCGCAAAGGACGCAAAGGAAGAAAGAAACGAAATCCTTTGCGCCCTT